>CAIOAQ010000453.1 GCA_903856025.1 uncultured beta proteobacterium | reverse complement strand
CCAGCCACTCCTCGAAAAATATTCCCACCACCAATCACTACTGCAACCTCAACACCAAGTTTGGTCACAGAAACCACCTCATCCACCATACGAACAATGGTGTCACGATTGATACCGAACTGGTCATTCCCCATCAAAGCTTCACCTGACAACTTCAGCAAAATTCGCTTATAGGCGGGCTTGGCAGTTGTCATGTGATGCTCCTGAAATAATGAAATAGAGTGAAAAGATGATAAAAATCAGGCAGCTTGCTGCGCCGCAGCAACCTGAGCAGCAACTTCAGCCGCAAAATCATCGACCTTTTTCTCAATGCCTTCGCCAACGACATAAAGTGTGAATGCCTTGACCGAGGTTCCCGCAGCCTTGAGCATTTGTTCTACAGTTTGCTTGTCATTTTTAACAAATGACTGATTGAACAAAGACACTTCCTTGAGATATTTCTGCACACCGCCTTCAATGCGCTTGGCCACGATTTCCGCAGACTGAACAGGTTTACCCGCAGCCGTTGCCACTGCAGCGTCTTCCGCAGCTTTGGCCGCCGCCACCGAACGCTCGCGCGCCACCAAATCTGCTGGCACATCATCGCTGGACAAAGCGACCGGCTTCATGGCAGCCACGTGCATGGCCACATCTTTGGCAGCCGTAGCATCACCTTCATACTCAACAACCACGCCAATGCGCGTCCCATGCAAATAAGAAGCCAGTTTTGCACCCGAAGCGAAGCGCTTGAAGCGGCGAAAACTCATGTTTTCACCAATCTTGCCAATTAAACCTTTGCGAACATCTTCCAGTGTGGGCCCAAAACCATCTTGAGAATAGGGCAACGCCCCCAAGGCGGCCACATCAACCGGATCATTTTTAGCAACCAAGTCCACAGCCGCGTTGGCAAGTGCCAGAAAACTGTCGTTTTTGGTCACGAAATCAGTTTCACAGTTCACTTCTAAAAGTGCACCAACTTCAGCAGCCATGCTGGTCACGACCACGCCTTCCGCAGTAATGCGGCCCGCAGCCTTGCCAGCCTTGCTACCCAGCTTGACGCGCAGCAACTCTTCAGCCTTGACCATATCGCCATCAGCCTCAGTCAATGCGCGCTTGCATTCCATCATCGGTGCGTCGGTCTTGCCACGAAGTTCAGCCACCATGCTTGCGGTAATTGCAGCCATTTTTTTCTCCAGATTCAGTTCAGTTAATCGAAAATTTGACTAAAAAAAAGGGGCAATAATGCCCCCCTTTTTTTGGGGAAAGACACAACTTAGGCAGCCGCCTCGTTGACTTCCACAAATTCATCAGAGCCTTCGGCAGCCACAGCCTTGACCACGTCATCAATAGCGTTGGCACGGCCTTCCAGGATGGCATCCGCAATACCACGTGCATACAGCGTCACCGCTTTGGATGAATCGTCATTGCCAGGAATCACGTAATCGACACCTTCGGGGGAATGGTTGGTATCAACCACAGCGATCAACGGAATGCCCAGCTTACGCGCTTCAGCAATGGCAATCTTGTGGTACCCCACATCGATCACAAAAATCGCATCAGGCAAAACCGTCATATCTTGAATGCCGCCAATGTCTTTTTCAAGCTTTTCCAACTCACGTGCAAACATGAGTTGTTCTTTTTTGCTCATGCTATCCAAGCCGGCTTCTTGCTGGATTTTCATGTCCTTGAGGCGCTTGATGGATGTCTT
>CAIOAQ010000452.1 GCA_903856025.1 uncultured beta proteobacterium | reverse complement strand
TTTACCGACCTCAGCTTCGAACTGGCCGGTGCACCACTGCAAGGCCAGACCATCCTTGTCGTCGTTGCCTCGGCACTGCTCATCATCGGCCTCTACTTCTTTTTCGAGCGCACCCTCTACGGCAAGGCACTGCGCGCCACCGCGATGAACCGCACCGGTGCCCGGTTGATGGGCATTCCGCCGGTGCTGGCTGGCAAACTGTGCTTTACGCTGGCCGCCGCCATTGGTGCGCTCTCCGGCATCCTGATCGCGCCGATCACCACCATTTACTATGACTCCGGCTTCCTGATCGGACTGAAAGGCTTTGTCGGTGCCATCATCGGCGGCCTAGTCTCTTACCCGCTCGCCGCGCTGGGCGCCATTCTGGTCGGCCTGCTCGAATCGTATTCGTCCTTTTACGCCAGCGCCTTCAAGGAAGTGATCGTCTTCTCGCTGATCATCCCCGTGCTGCTATGGCGTTCGCTGGCCACGCGCCATGTTGAGGACGATGACGAGCACACCGACGAGGTCAATCCCAACACCGTGCCCGCGCGGACCAACCGGCGCTGGTTGCGACACTTGCCATTCGTCTCTTTTATCGTTGTGCTGCTGGTCGCACCGCAACTGCTGCCTGAGTTCTCGATCACGCTGCTTAACTACATTGGCCTTTACGCCATAGTCGCCATCGGGCTCGTCCTGCTAACCGGTGTGGCCGGCCTGACCTCGTTCGGACAAGCCGCTTTCGTAGGCTTGGGCGCCTACACGACCGCTTTCCTGACGACCACTTACGGCCTATCACCGTGGGTGACGCTGCTGATCGGACTGGCCATCACCGCTGCGGTTGCACTCTTTCTCGGCTTCATCACGCTGCGCATGGGCGGGCACTACCTGCCGCTGGGCACCATTGCCTGGGGCATCAGTCTGTACTTTCTGTTCGGCAACGTCGAGTTGCTGGGCGGTCACACCGGCATCACCAGTATTCCGGCGGTATCGTTGTTCGGTGGGGAGTTGAAGTCTGGAGATCAGTTTTATTACCTGATCTGGCTGGTTGTGCTGCTGGCCATCGTCGCCATTCGCAACCTGCTCGATTCGCGCCAGGGCCGGGCTATACGCGCGCTGCGTGGTGGCGTAGTGATGGCAGAAGCGATGGGCGTTAACACCCAGCGCACCAAGATCGTCATTTTCCTGATCGCCGCGCTGCTGGCCAGCACCTCGGGCTGGCTGTACGCCCACCTGCAACGCTTCGTCAATCCGACCCCGTTTGCCTTGACGCAGGGCATCGAATACCTGTTCATGGTGGTCGTCGGCGGCATGGGCCACGTCTGGGGCGCCGTGCTGGGTGCCGGGCTGATCACCGTTCTCAAGCAGTGGCTGCAGGACTGGCTGCCGCAAATTCTCGGCCAGAGCGGCAATTTCGAAATTATCGTCTTCGGTATCGCCATGGTGATCGTGCTGCAAAAAGCCCGTGCCGGGCTGTGGCCAGTCATCGTCAAACTGGCCCCCGGCCGCGCCCGTCAACGCACTGTTCCCCAAGCGGAAATGCTGCCCAAACGCCTATCGGTTCCAGCCGGCCAGGTGTTGCTGGATGCCAGCGAGGTCACCAAGCGTTTCGGTGGCCTGGTCGCCAACAACCACATGGACTTGAGCGTACGCGCGGGCGAGGTCATGGCGCTGATCGGCCCGAACGGCGCTGGCAAGAGCACGATGTTCAACTGCATATCTGCGGTCGACCCGGCCAGCGAAGGAAAAATCGCCTTCTTGGGTGAATCGACGGTTGCAATGGGTTCCCGCGATATCGCGCGGCGCGGCATGAGCCGCACCTTCCAGCATGTGCGTCTGCTTGGGCAAATGTCGGTGCTCGAAAACGTGGCCATCGGAGCCCACCTACGCGGCAACAAGGGCGTGATCGCCGCCGCGCTGCGCCTGGATCGCGACGAGGACAATCGCCTGCTTGCCGAAGCGGCCCGCCAAATCGAGCGGGTCGGACTGGCAGGGCACATGTTCGACCCGGCTGGCAGCCTGGCGCTGGGCCAGCAGCGCATTGTCGAAATCGCTCGGGCCCTGGCTTCTGATCCCTGCCTGCTGCTGCTTGACGAGCCAGCCGCTGGCCTGCGCTACCAGGAAAAGCAGGCACTGGCTGAACTGCTGCGCAAGCTGCGCGCCGAAGGCATGGGCATTTTGTTGGTCGAGCACGACATGGATTTTGTCATGGGTCTGGCCGATCGTGTGGTCGCCATGGAATTTGGCGAGAAGATCGCCGAAGGCAAGCCCGAGGAGGTCCAGCGCGACCCGAAGGTGCTCGAAGCCTATCTTGGTGGAGTTGAATGAGCATGAACAAGCATCCACACCTGCACGACCACGAGGTCATTCTTGACGTCAAGAACCTGCGCGTCGCCTACGGCAAGGTCGAGGCGCTGCACGACGTGAGCCTGACGATCCGGCGCGGCGAGATCGTCACCGTGATCGGCCCCAATGGCGCGGGCAAGACGACGCTGCTAGCCTCGTTGATGGGCCTCTTGCCCGCCCGCGGCGAAATCGTTTACATGGGGCATCTTCAAGGCCGCGAACGCAAGGTCGAAACCCTGGTCCGCCAGGGCATGACGCTGGTGCCGGAAAAACGCGAGCTGTTCGCCGAGATGAGCGTCGAGGACAACCTGCAGCTCGGCGCCTTCGACCGCTACCGCAGCGGCCACCGGGACCAGATGGAAACCATGGACGAGGTCTTTGAGTTGTTCCCGCGCCTCGAAGATCGTCGCATCCAGCTGGCCGGAACGCTATCGGGCGGTGAGCGCCAGATGCTGGCCATGGGGCGCGCTCTGATGGCCCGCCCGAAGCTGCTGATGCTCGACGAGCCCAGTCTCGGCCTGGCGCCGCTGATCATCAAAGAAATTTTCCGCATCATCACCGAACTGAAACAGACTGGCGTTGCCATCCTGCTGGTCGAGCAGAACGCCCGCGCCGCGCTGCAAATTGCCGATTACGGCTACGTGCTGGAAACCGGCGAGGTGTCACTGTCCGGCCCGAGCGCTGAATTGGCGGCCGATCCGCGCGTCATCGAAGCTTACCTCGGTCTGGGCAAAGCTGCATGATGCCCTCACTTTTTCCGCCAGGTTTTTTTGCCTCATGCCAAGATTTCAAGATGGCCAACACCGGTCCATCAAAATGTCCGCTATTGAGGGCTTTGGACGGACGCAATTGAAATCGCGGGCTCTACGTTTTGCCATATCAAATGCAATTCCCCGGGTTGAATCTGGGTCGTTGCAGCACCGTAGATATCAGCCGGTGAAACCGTTTTCCGTTTGAAGAATCCAGCAATCGCGTGTTGTTTGGGCTCCAGACCCAAGACACGATGCACGCTCTTGAGGCAGTAGTACACAAATTCTGAGCAGCTAAACCGATGGAACGTCTTGCACTCTTCAAACAAGCAGTCATACCCGGCACCAATTTGTCCCAGCGCTGAGCGGCGTGCCGCAGCGACGACCTCTTCCCGGCTGAGCGTCTGCCCGTTTTCCAAGCACTGCGCCAGATCCAGGGCCTCCCCCGCAAGCGGCACCAACGATCTGGCGTTAACTTTGATGTCTACCTGCTTGAATTGCGCCGGCAGCCGAAGGACGGCCAAATAGTCGCATCGCAAAAAAGTCAAAATATCTTCCACGTGCACGCCTTTTGCCATGGAGTGCACCACCATTTGTGGCCCAGTCTGAAAGTAATCAGGATCATTGCGCGTCGACTCTTGCTCCTGCGGGGTAGCTGGCCTCCATAAACCATTGGATCCCAGCGTCTTGAGCCTGCGACAGGCAATGTCCCGGTCTTGTTCAGTCAAGGAACCCACATACAACGCTGCATGAGAAAAATACTTGCTGGAATCAGTTGCACCACCGGTTCGCCGGATGAACTCACCATCGACATAACCGTCATAACCACGCAACAGGATATCGCCTGACTGCAACACACAGTTGAGGCTTCCAACAAGCTCCCGGATGTCCGCCCCCCTTATCTTGAACGTGCCAGGCTCTTGCACAATCACCCACGGCACCTGGTAGTACTTGAGCGTACCAATCCAGGTAATGAACCGGGAGCAAATTCGAACCGTCACGCCACCCGCACCAACCCTTTCAGGCAGTCGATCGGCCCCGTAAAAATAAAGCTGCCAAGCTGAAAAAACCATTGAAATGACCAGCCCGGCAAAAATGATGCCCAAAAGTATGCCCACCGGCACCTTCGCAGAGCAATAAGACCATGCCACCCATCCAACAAGGCCCGCCAACACCCCCGGTACCAGCGCGTTAACCAGTAACCGGTACAGGTTGAAAAAGGTTCGACTCAGCAGTGCCACCATCAGAAGCAGCAGATGATCCACGTGGTATTTCATGACGTAAACGGTTGTATGAAGGTGGGTGGCAACAAGGGATGGCATGTGAGGAGATCGTACAAGAATCAGGATGTCGTTTTCTGGACACTGCCTTACTACATAATGTGTGAAAAGAAGTTTCGCTGCAAGACCCATTCACTGCTTTGAGGGGGGAGTATGGAGTTAGCCGATCTGATGCGCCCGATTCGTGCCTTCTCACACGTACTCGGAGCCGGCAAAGATGAACTATTTGATCCGGATGAACGTAGCCGCCAAATTCAATTGACAGCCTCCATAGGCGCTGTCGTCGGACTGCCCTTCGCGCTTCACAACCTGCTGGTTTCAGGCCTTATTGGCGTGGGTCTGACCGAACTACTGGCTGTTTTTTTACTTATTTTCCCTGCCTTGTTGCTTGCCCGTCGTCGAATGGCGCTGGATTTAGCCGAGGCCATGGTTCTGCTTGCGGCTGTGGCCATTTTCGGCGTGCTCATCGTTTACCGGGGTGTACAGGGAACCGGGCTGTTTTGGGGATTTTTGTTTCCCTTTGTGGCGTTCTTTTTGAAGGGTCAACGACGCGGCTGGCGGTACAGCGCAGGATATATCGTTCTGGTTGCGATGCACTTTTTTGTCTTGCGGCGCTACCTTTCTTTTGCCTACGAGTACAGCACCTCGTTTGGCGTGCACTATCTGGAGGTGTTGTGTGGGTTCACTGCAGTAGCGGCGGGTTTTAATTTGCTGCGAACGCGCTTCGAAGAAAAACTACAGAAACGGGTGACCGAACGCACCACAGAGGCCAAGACTTACATGGAGCAGCTTCAATACCAGGCCACCCACGACGTGCCCACGGGCTTGCCCAATCGGGTTGAATTGGTCAAGCGACTTCGTCTCGAAATAGAGCAAGCGGCGTCCCAAGGTCATGGAATCGCGGTATGCAATTTGCAGGTACTTCACCTGCATGAGTTGGGCAATGTATTGGGACTTGCCGGCGCTGACAAATTTGTGCTGTCAATCGCTGAACACCTCAACGCAACGGTGCAACACCGGGCCACGCTGGCACGCACCCAGCGGGACGAGTTCGTGGTGATTTACCACCTGGATCAACTCACCCTGGAACCCGAGGCATTGCAAAAATACATCGAACAGCGGCGACTGTCGGTGGAGGTGCAGGGATACAACTTGCGTGTCGATTTCACATTCGGCGTGAGCGTTTGCCCGCAACACGCCAGCGATGCCGATGTACTCCTGCGGCAAGCCGAACAAGCCATGCTGCAGGCCCGCAAGAGTGAATTACCGTGGGTGCTGTATGACCCTGCGCAAGAGCTGGCCTTCCAGCGGCACCACCTCCTCTTTGGCCGCATGTGCGAGGCGCTTGATCGACATCAGTTTGAACTCTATCTCCAACCCCAGATCGATCTGGCTACAGGAAAATTGATAGGTGCTGAGGCCTTGACCCGGTGGACTGATATGATCGAGGGCAGCATTTCTCCCATGGTCTTCATACCCATTGCCGAGGAATCAGGCCTCATCGGCCCCTTGACAGACTGGTTGGTGCAACGATGCCTGGAGGAATGCAGCAAGTGGCGCTCAGAGGGATTGCTCCTTCATTTGTCAATCAACATCTCAGCGCTTACCTTGCTAAGTCCCGGACTGGTTGAGAAATTCCACACCAGCATCACTGCATTTCAGGTTCCCGCCGAGCTTATCAATTTGGAAATTACCGAGAGTTGCTTCATTGCCTCACCCGAACGCTCCCTGGCCGTCATGTGGCAATTGCGCTCGCTGGGCTTCAAGCTCTCTATCGACGACTTTGGAACCGGGTTTTCGTCGCTTTCTTACCTGAAAAGCATGCCCATCCATGAGCTCAAAATCGACCAGGCATTTGTGCGCAACTTGCTATCCGAGGCGGGTGACCAGGCCATCGTGGCATCCACTATCAGCCTGGCACACAACCTGGGCCTCAAGGTCGTCGCCGAAGGCATTGAGGATGAAGCCACCGCCTACTGGCTAGCCAAGCAACAATGCGACATTGGGCAAGGCTACTGGTTCGCGCGCCCCATGCCGGCGGACGCCTTCATGGCGCTGGCCATTCGAGGTCGGCAGACCACCGAACAACTGCACGCCTTGGAGCAGACACCTTGAAGATCATCCACATCAGCGACACGCATATCGGAAGCGCAGATGCGGCCGATCGTTTTTCGAACGTGATTTCCGATATTCGAAATCTGACCGATGACGATGGCCAATGGCTCGTTGTACATACCGGCGACCTGCTGGACCGCGAGGCCGTCCAGGAACACCAACCGGCACTTGACTTGCTAAGCGCGCTCAAAGGCGAGCCAGGTCGTCGGCAACTGCCGGTGCTGCTTGCCCCTGGCAACCACGACTACGGCAGATCCTGGCACATTGATCGTGACCGGGCGCAGGCGTTTCGCGACACTTTTTCAAGCTATATCTTCGGTGACCAGCCCGCGCAATTTCCGGTTCTTCGGATCATTGACCAGTGCGCTTTCATAGGACTTGATTCATCGGCGGCAGAGTTTGGGGTCATCAAGGGTCTTTTTGCCGAGGGTGAACTGGGGCAAGACCAACTCGGCAAACTCAACCGCCTGTTGGACGAACCTGGGCTGGGCAATTTGTACAAGGTGGTGTATTTGCACCACCACCCATTCATCGACAGCTATGCAATCCGCCCCGACGTCGGCGACAAACACTTTATTTCAAAGCTGTACAGCTGGTATGGCCGTGGACGCCTGCGGCTGAAGGACGCCAACTCGCTGCTGCAAATCCTGCGCGACCGCGTCGACCTTCTGCTGTTCGGACACAAACACTACGGCCTTGATCACCGATTTGAAGCCCAGCGATACGGCATCACCATGGCACTGGACGCAAGCTCCTCCACGGCAGTAGGCATGGACACAGATCGAATGCGGTACCGCGTCATCGACACCGTCACAGGCAAGGTCAGCGTTCGAACGGTCCGATTGTAAAAAAGCAAAAAAGGGCTAGGCCCCTTTTATCCTGCCTTCCTGTGTCCGACAGGCTGTTAGGGTATTCCTTGATTCGCGTTTTCATATCATTATTCTCCAAATCTCTATTGGATTGATATGGGCTTGATACCTATGATCCCCACACTTCTCCATGGTGCTGTGGCCTGCCTCCGGCAGCTCCAGGCGTGGGGACAGTTTGAGTAACCGGATGAAGGCGGTTTCCCAAGGATCATTTCCTGTCACTACTTTATATATGAGGAGAACCGATGATGAAAAATAACAGGCGTACCTTGATCGCCACGCTGCGAGGAACAAAATAACCATGAAAACAACCCACAAAATCAATCTAATCGCCGCCGCTGCGGCCCTGTGTGCCTGCAACGCCTTCGCCGTTGATGTGGCGGGCATCGAATTCCACGGCTACTCCCGTGGTGGTCCGGTGCTGAGCTACGACGACAACGT
>CAIOAQ010000451.1 GCA_903856025.1 uncultured beta proteobacterium | reverse complement strand
GTCGGTCTGTTGACACTGGGTGACCTGGTACGCTTCATCAATGTCTACGGTTACCGCTGGCATGGCCGGATCAAAGGTTTTGGCACGCAACGCGCCAAACAGGTGGTGGCTTGGCTGGGCATGCAAGTCGAGCATCTCAACCTGGCAGTCAGTGATGCGGTGGCAGAGCCCAAATCCAAACGCGCGCTCAAACAAAGTGCTTTGGCCGCGTTGGCGATTCCTTCGACCTTACCGCAGCTGAGCCAATTCGGAAAAGGCACCCTGGTGCAAATCGGGCTGGGGAGAATGCAAAGCTCGGACACACTGGCCGGTGGCAGTGGGGAGTTTCGCTCGCACATGGCCAACACTCTGGGTGCAGTCAATGACCTGCAAGCGGTGAATGCCTGGTTGACGTATTACAACGAGAAGCCGTCCACCCTGCGCTCCTACAGAAAAGAAGTCGAACGCTTCATGCTCTGGTGTGCACAGGAGCTCAAGAAACCCTTGTCCAGTGTCACTTCACCAGATTGCCTGAAATACCGGGAATTTCTCCAGGCCGTGCCAGCCAGATGGATCCACCCCGCACCTGTCAAACGAGACGATCCAATGTGGCGGGCTTTCAGGGGTCAACCAGCAGCTGCTTCCCAGAAACAGGCACTGGTCATCATCCAGACCATGTTCGGTGCACTGTGTGATGCCGGTTATTTGGTCGCCAACCCCATGCGGGCCTTGATGAAAGGGTTTGACCTCCCGGTCAGCAAGGTCGATGTCCGGCGATCCTTTACCGAGGCGGAATGGAACCATGTGCTGCAGTGCCTGCAAGAGATACCTGCCGGTCCAGAACGCATCCGTCTGAAATGCATTCTGGAGTTGTTGGTCACCTCAGGTATCCGGCTTGATGAACTGGCCAAGGCGCGTCACCGTCATTTACGCAAGGAAACCTTGCCCGACTTGCCAGAAACTTGGGTACTGACTGTGACAGGCAAACGTGCCAAAACCCGGGAAGTCCCACTCAATGACGATGTGGTGCAACTGCTTGCCACCCATGGCAAAGAGTTCATGCAGGAAGACAAGGACTGCGCAGACCCTGACAACCTGCCATTGATCCGTACATTGCATGTCTCCGTGGCGCAATGGGGCAGGGCAGAGAGTGGTGCGTTGGTCACGACCCCGTTGTCCACCACCGTTGGCAGCGCCTTGTCAGCAGCTGGCATCTATGCGGTGCTCAAAAGATTCTTCGCGTTGGCAGCACGGACCGCAACAATAGCCGGACTCGACGCTGCACGGTTTGAGCGGGCCAGTACCCATTGGATGAGGCACACCTTTGTGCGTCAGGCCTTGGTCGATGGTGTGCCAATTGAAATCGTGTCAGAGCTTGCCGGGCACGCCAGTATTGATACGACCTCGATTTACTCGACGCAGGAACTTGCCAGAAAGATCAAGGCAGTGCAGACGATGAAAAGACGGGTGCTTGCCTGAGGCAGTTTTCATGTGCTCGAACATATCCGAGAAATACCGAGACCCAACTAAAATTCAATCATGTCCAGACCTGACACTACAACAAAAATTCTTGATGATGGACTGCGGTACCAATCCAAGGTAAGTGGTTCGCCGTTCAATCCGGCTGCTGGCTTCGGAGCTGCGACGATGTCGTGCTTCTTGTGTGGAACCCACCGACCACGCACTGCTTTGACCACGCGCAAGTTCATGGGTAAGTCTCACGCCGTCTGTGCGCCTTCGTGCAAGGAAGCAAAAGCGGCAGGAGCAGGGATCAACCCGGCTTGAGTGCTTTGGAAGACGAGTAGGGGAGGTTCGCAGATGTTGAATATCCGCAGTCCAAGAGGTACCCTTATTTTGGATCGCAGGATGCTGGTGTCCAGGACGTGACACCTTTGCGCAATCGTTATCTCACTCGTCCGTGACGTCTTATCAGTGAATCAGGTATGTTTCGACAGTCAAATAGTGAAAGGGCTACCCCATTGAAGTACCTCCCTGTCCAAAGGCTCACAGCATGAACGACGCTGCGCTCAATGAACTGCGAGCCAAAGTTGGTGAACCCCCGGAAGAGGACAAAGTCCTCCATGAGAAGCGATTGAAGGCAGAAATCCTGCTGATTCGTGCGCACGCGACGATCGTTAGCGAGCAAAAAGGGCATCTTGTCTGTGAAGGTGGTTTTGGTCGTGTCGTAGTGGATCAAAAAGAGGCCACTCTGTACGATCTTTTAACCAATCAGCCCGTGCGCAATGAACCCTTCAAGAGCCACCTGTACGCAGTTCATCGCGCACTGTGTTGGTCAGTTCTTGGTGTCTATGAAAACCGATTTGGAAACCTTCAATGATCGCTTGGGTCGGCGACTACCAGGTCAGTCGCAAACGCGTTGAAGTCACAGGTATCAAGTAGTTGCTGAGTCAGGGCGGTCTCAGATCCGGTGGCTGAGACCGCAACAACAGGAAGCGCCGGGTGAAGTGAGGCTGGCATGCACGAAGAGTGGTTCAACCCGATAAATGGTAGACGCTATTTGGTCAATGTTTTCCAGGACCTGCTGGGCGACTGGGTCATGGTTCGGCGTTGGTCTGGTTCCTGCCGATCAGGGAATCAGAAAATGGCCGTGCTGTCCAGCTATGCCGATGCTTTGCACCAACTCAAAAGCATCGATGGCAAACGCCGGCAACGGGGGTATCACAGGATTTAAACTGGTGTCATGAGCATTGAGTCCATCCCCAGTTTCACAGAACCGGCCAAAGAACTTTGGTCAGATATTCCCGCTGATATCAAGAAACAGCTGTTGAGCAACGTCTGGTGTGCAGCATGTCGGCACGAGGTTACGATCACAAATTTTTCAGGCGTCGTAAAGTCCGGCGATTTGCTGTTGGTCGGTAAATGTGCCGAATGCCATGGTGACGTGGCCAGGGTGATTGAGTCGCAGTGACCCCTGAGACTTTCCATCACCCCTGACTCAACGACCGATGAACATCCACATTGACAAACTCAATGAGGCACAACTCATTCACGTGAACAACCGGATCGTGGCGCGACGAAAGCATTTTCGTTTGATGTAAATGCTCGCATACATGCTGGACATGCCTGTCCAGAAAATGTTCCTTTCCAGTTCTATCGACCGCGCGTGATACAAATGCTTGCAACTATCCCCCATATGGGGGATAGTCAAATCCCCAAAGGCTTGCCAGAATCGCGGTAGGGCATATATTTTGGAAGAGGGCACGCTCGTGTGCCGGGTCAACTTGTGCCAAAAGCAACAAGCAGGAGGCCGCAATGAGCCATTGGGAACGCAGGGAAGCAGACACATTGGCAGATGCCATCGGAAAGCACATCAAAGCCAATCCGGACATCGTCAAAGAAAATCAGTTGCTCGCGCGTGTTCTCTTGTCTGTTGACGCCGCTTCGACAACGGTGGACACCAATGCGGGCCAACTGCAACGTTTTCGGGCAGACGTCTGCGCAATTTGCAGAAGATCGAATCTGTACGAATGTGATGTTGCAGAGGGTTGGTCTAGCGCATGCGCATTCGTTTTTTCGAATGCCTCTCAGTATGCAGATCTTTGACGGGAACTGCAGTTAGGTTTCGCAAAGAAAATTGATCTCAAGGATTCAACTCGGCAGACTTCTGTTCAGGCCGATCCACCTGAATGGAACAACACCCATCGGGCTGGCCTTCACCAAAGTGCACAGTCAAACTTACGCCCCGTGAAACCAAAAGACGATATCCATCGCTACAGCCCTTCACTTGCGGACAAACTCGCGATTGACTCGAAGACGAAGACCATTCAACAAATGGTGTTGTCAGTGGCATCAGTGATAAACGGCACAGGTAAAGGAGAGCGCTGACAAACATTAGACTTCCTGACTGCGGCCATAATCGCGTCTGAATTGTTTCAGGGACGGTACAAATACGATGGCAACTCTCATACCTGCCATAGGCGCATGCGTATCCCGAATGACTTCCGGCGAAAAACGCTTGGCCCAGCGGCTGGAAAACAAGCTCGATGACGACTATCTGCTGTGGTACGACGTGCCCATGGGGCCCAGATATGCCCACCCTGACTTTTGCGTGATGCACCCGCGTAGGGGCGTTTTGGTGCTGGAGGTCAAAGACTGGAAACTCTCTACCATCCAGCAGGCTGACAAACAAACTTGGGAAATTATTCCTGACGGCGTACCAAAAAGTGTCATCAACCCACTGGAGCAAGCTCGTCAGTACGCGCACCAAGTGGTCAACGCACTGGAGCGCGATCCGCAGCTCGTGCAGACCGATGGCCCCCATGCCGGCAAGCTGGCATTTCCTTGGAGCTATGGCGTGGTGCTGACCAATATCACCCGCAAGCAGTTTGAAGCGGCTGAACTGCAGCATGCGATCGAACCACACCGAGTGCTCTGCCAGGACGAAATGCTGGAAACCGTGGATGCGGAAGAATTACAAAGCCGCCTGTGGGACATGTTTCCGTACATGATGCGCGGCGTGATGAGCCTGCCACAGCTCGACCGTGTGCGCTGGATCATGTTCCCGCAGGTGAGGGTGCAAACGCAAACCACGCTTTTTGACGACAGCGATGCAGATGCTGAAATGCCCAGCATCATGCGCGTGATGGACATTCAGCAAGAACAGTTGGCCCGTAGTCTGGGTGAAGGCCACCGCATCATCCACGGCGTAGCGGGTTCGGGGAAAACCATGATACTGGGCTACCGAGCCGAGTACCTGGCAAAAGCCAGTACCGCTAGCAGTAAACCCATTCTTATCCTGTGCTTTAACGAACCACTGGGCGTGAAGCTGCACAGCGTGATGCATGCCAAAGGATTGAGTGGCAAAGTACATGTGCGACATTTTCATAAATGGTGCCGCGATCAGTTGGTGGCGTTTGGACAAACCTTGCCAGCCAACGACATGCCGGTTGACGCCAAGATGCATGACATGGTGCTGCGCGTGATCAACGGTGTGCAGCGCAGCCAAATCCCCAGCGGTCAGTACCAGGCCGTGCTGATTGATGAGGGTCACGACTTCGCCCCCGAGTGGCTTAAATTGGTCACTCAAATGGTGGATCCCAGCACCAACAGCCTGCTGCTGCTGTACGACGATGCGCAAAGCATTTATGAGCGCGCACGCAGCAAGCAGTTCAGTTTCAAAAGTGTCGGCGTGCAGGCGCAGGGTCGTACCACCATTCTCAAAATCAACTACCGCAATACCAAACAGATTCTGCAAACCGCCAATCTGATTGCTGCAGATTTACTAACGGCAGACGATCAGGACGATGACGGCATACCGCTGGTCAAGCCCATCAGCTGCGGGCGCGAGGGACAAGACCCCATCATCATCAAGCTGCCCAGCCTGCGCGAAGAAGCATTTGCCATAGCTGACCACTTGAGCGGCGCGCACAGAGAGGGTCACGCCTGGGGCGACATGGCCATTCTTTGCGCGGACTGGAGAACCATGGATCTGTGCGCCGATGCACTGCACCAGCGCAAGCTGCCGTTTAATGTGCGCAAACGTGCCGGGGACTACAGTCCCGCAGCCGATGTCATTCAGATCATGACCATGAAAGTCAGCAAGGGTCTCGAGTTTCCTGTGGTGGCGCTGCCCGGCGTGGGGCACATGCCCGCCAAGGGCGAAGACGAGCAGGAGGCCGCGCGTGTGTTTTATGTGGCGGCAACCAGGGCGACGCAGAGGTTACTGATTGGGACTGCAGGGGAGGGCGGCTTTGGAGCGCGGCTTGCAGGAGTGTCCAACATGCAGTCGCCATATGACGGCTCTCCAATTGGCATGGCATCTGGAATTCAATCAAGCAGGGTTTAACTGTGAGCAAACCAAAGATCAGCTCTGAAGATTCCAAGAAACTGCTCGACAGGATCAAGATATGGGCCGTTCAGGCCATGTTTTCTGATGACCAGCTTCTTGACCAGCTTGTTCTCAAGGGTGGCAATGCGATGGCGCTTGTGCACCAGGTAAGCGCTCGTGCATCGGTGGATCTGGATTTTTCACTGCGTCAGGATTTTGGTGGTGACATTGCAAAGGTGCAAAAGCGCATCTTCAATGCATTGTCAGAGACGTTCCGATCCAATGGCTACGAGGTATTTGACTTCAAGATGGTCGAAAAGCCCTCGGCCATTTCTGACGACATGAAGCACTTTTGGGGCGGCTATGGCGTCGAGTTCAAATTGGCAACGGCGGCTGTATACGCTGATCATTCAAAAGACCTGGAAATGCTCAGGCGACAGGCGATCAACCTAGGGCAGGGAACCAAATTCCTCATTGACATCAGCCGCTTCGAATACGTGGATGGCAAGCAACTGGTCGACTTCGACGGTTACGTCATCTACGTTTACTCACCCGAGATGATCGTTTGCGAAAAACTTCGTGCGATTTGTCAGCAAATGCCCGAGTACGGACCGATTGTCAAAAGAGACCGCACGGGGAGTGCTCGCGCCCGAGATTTCGTGGACATCTTTGTTCTGACAGAGACTTTGAAACTTGATCTGGCGACAGAAGCAGCCCGCAAAACTCTCATCGCGATGTTTGAAATGAAGAAGGTTCCACTGGAGTTTTTGGGTAAGGTTGTCCACACCTACGAATTTCACCTAGCTGGCTTTTCTTCTGTGAAAGACACCGTCTCGCCAGGGTTCAATCTCAAAGACTTTGACCACTATTTCAAGTACACACTGGCACTGATTGATCAGCTAAAACCCGTTTGGCACAAATAGTCGCCAGCTTGGCTCGTATTGCGTTTCACCTATCTCGTGGGTTAGATAGAAGTCATGTTCCATGGGAAGTCGGCGGACCAGGTCCAACTGGCTTGATTTGTAGCCGGCGCGCTCAAGGTAATACCCGATCGCCTGGTGGTAGGGGTATGCAAAGTTGAGCTTTTTAAGCATTGGTATCAACTTGTTTACCGATAGTCGGTCGCTGGCCAATGCAAATGCCTTGGCCACTTCAAACACACCACCTGCATACATGGGCTTGACAGTGGCATCTATCAAGGTGCGCTCGATGTTGGTCACGCGAACCGGAGTCTGCTTGCCATCATCATCGGTGGCTTGCTGAACGACGACGCCGAGGTGCCCCGTGTCGGCGCCATTGAGCAGGTAGATTTTCTGGTTCTTATATTCCACCCAGTTGCTGGAAACTCGGGCAGGGAGTTTGAACGCTTGGTCAATAGCTGATTGGCTGAGAGTATCCCTTTCTGCCGTGTAACTGGTCGTACGCTCGTCCGTTAAGTAGAACGAGGTGGGCACTTGCTCAGTCAGTCCATTCATCCGCATTGCGGTGTAGTGGCTGAAGTGCAGCCCTTTTTTGAGATTCAGCAAAATGGTGAGAAGAGGAACCTCTGCCCATGCATAGCATTTCTCTTGGCGCTGCGGGAACGCAAATTCGTAATGTTTGAGCTTTGAATGCTTCTCAAGAAAATCTATAAATTGAGCGGATGTGGTGCTCTGGGCTAAACGCCAAAACCCCCGCTGTTCGGCCAAGATGGCTCGGATCTCTTTTAGTTTCAGTACATGACGGGGAAGCCCGTCGAAATGGGCAACGATATCGGTTTTGGCGATTTGGATTCGGGAGCGCGCCACAATCAGGCCCGTTGGAATATTGAGTACTTAGCAGCATTCATGCTGCTAAGTATGACATGAATATTGATTTCTGACAACAAGTAGTGGCTAGTTGCTCTAGGAGTGGAGATTAATTTGCACTAATATCAATGCTATGCAGCGTTTACGCTGCATAGCATAACATATGTATTCAGCATTGGAAATGCTTTGACAACTCGTTCGTCATGTTGGTTTTTATGCATTGCAGAAGGAAGTGAAGTAGGCAGAAATTGAAACCTTGTTGCAAGAAGGCTCTATTCGTGCTATGCTATGAAGCATTAATGCTTCATAGCACAAACGTTCTATTTGTCTTTAAAACCGCAGCCGTTATATGCAATGTCAGGTCTCGGCGAGATTTCGCAGGGACGAACCCTGATTGACTCCAAATAAACGCTGTGAAAAGAGCGCACTAATAAGTCTTTTGCATAATAGCCAAACCAAATTTCAATTGTGAACACCGCAATTCAACTTGTTCACCTAATTAGATTGCCAACTCGCCAGTCTTCTGTTCAGGCCGATCCACTTGAATGGAACAACACCCATCGGGTTGGCCTTCACCAAAATGCACGGTCAGGCTGACCCCGCGCGACACCAAAAGGTTCAATTGCTTTTCGAGATTAGCAATCACACGCACAGGGGCGTCCTCGGCTTTGATGCTCACAACCAAGCCCATCTTCTCGCCCACAACCAGCGGCGCACCCATGGCTGACTTGCCACTCAACCAGGCTTGAACCACCCCGGCTTGGCTGAGCGCCTTCTTAACTTCAGGGTTGTGCTCAAAGACATTCAGTGCAGTCTTGACTCGGGCCTTGGCATCGCGGGTCATGCGCTGGTTGCTGCCCAGGTAGGCAGTCGTAACACTCTTGCGCCAGTGGCCTAGCTCCTGAGAAATGTCCAACCGAGTTTGGTCGTCCAACTCTTTGCCCAACTCGCCGCCGAGCAGATTGGCTGGTGATTCCACCGGAGGACGGCTACCCGTCTTTTCCTCGAACTTGCGCGCGGCAAAGCTGTGGCGCAACCCGTGGCTGGTCACTCCGAGCTGCAGCTTACTCACACCGCATTTTTTGAGAACATAGTAATAGTGGTTACGGGCATTCTTTAATGGAAGGTGCGCCAAGGCCAAACGGCGCTTTGGATGTTTCTTTGCAAACACCTTGGCACGCTCCAACACATCCACCTGCCATTCACGCACCACCTGGTCTTCATCCAGTTCAACCATGCGCGACTTGCCGCCCTTGGTGCCACGGAACACATGGAGCCGGCCGCCACCGATGTCACTGATTTCCGGCTCGATCTGCAGGCTTTCCATCACGCGCAGACCAAAGGCAGCTTGCATTTCCATGTGAATGCCTGAGTGTGATCAACGAATTTGATGGTCTGCAGGTCAGGTTCCTTGATGGTCGTGACAGCAAAAGGTCAAAGCCGAAACGGCACCGGTATGACTACAGGTGC
>CAIOAQ010000450.1 GCA_903856025.1 uncultured beta proteobacterium | reverse complement strand
TGTAGATTGACTTCCAAAAACCAATCTTGGCACTTGATGCCGTTACCAGAAAGTGGGAAGTCCCTTCGTATTCCCCCCGCCCTCTCCCGCCCCGCCGGGCGGAAGAGGGAGCTAACTGCCGTATTTGGCAAACGCTATTCACGGAAGTCTTACACGCCGTGGGGCAGTTTGAGGGCGGTTTAATTCAAACATCTTTTAGGCTCTGTCCCCTGTTCATTTACACACACTGCCCATCGGCGTGTAAGACCTCGGTTAAAACACGCGGCCACATAGGGAAGTTAGCTCCCTTTCCGCCCCGGCGGGGGTGGAAAGGGCGGGGGGATAGGGGGGGGAATTACAAAAGCAAAAAAATACCAAACCGCAACCCTTCAGTCCAATTTTAAAAAACCATCAACCCACCGAAAAGCCATGACTCGATAATCCCCCCATGACTCAAACTGAAAACCACGCCTTCAACACCTTGCCACTCAACCCCGCTACGCTGGACAACCTGCAGCAGTTGGGTTACATCAGCATGACTCCGATCCAGGCGGCCTCGCTGCCTGCCGCCTTGGCTGGCAAAGACCTGATTGCCCAGGCGCAAACCGGCAGCGGTAAAACGGCGGCCTTCGGTCTGGCGCTGCTGGAGCGCCTGAACCCGCGTCGCTTTGCCGTGCAGGCGCTGGTGCTGTGTCCCACGCGCGAGCTGGCGGACCAGGTCACGGTGGAGATCCGCCGGTTGGCGCGGGCGTTGGACAACATCAAGGTGGTCACGTTGTGTGGCGGCGTGGCGCTGCGCGGGCAACGTGCATCGCTGGAAAACGGCGCACACATCATTGTGGGCACACCCGGGCGGGTGATGGACCATCTGGCGCGGGGTTACCTGACGCTGGAAGCCCTCAACACCCTGGTGCTGGACGAAGCCGACCGCATGCTGGACATGGGCTTCTTCGAGGACATTGCCACCGTTACCAAACAGTGCCCGCCTGAGCGGCAAACCTTGTTGTTTTCAGCCACTTACCCTGAGGGGATCGAGAAACTGGCCAAGCAGTTCATGCGTTCGCCCGAACAGATCACCGTCGAGCTGCCAGCCACCAAAAGCCTGATCGAGCAGCGGTTTTATGAAGTCACCCGGCCGACCCGTTTTGAAGTGGTCGCCAAGCTGCTCAACCACTTTCGCCCGGAGAGCACCCTGGCGTTTTGCAACACCAAGCAGCAGTGCAAAGACCTGATGACTTACCTGCAGCAGCAGGGTTTCAGCGCCCTGGCCTTGTATGGCGAGCTGGAGCAGCGCGAGCGCGACCAGGTGCTGGCGCAGTTTGCCAACCGAAGCACATCGGTGCTGGTGGCCACCGATGTGGCCTCGCGCGGCATCGACATCAAGGAACTCAACGCTGTGATCAATGTGGACATCACCCCCGACCCGGAGGTGCACGTGCACCGCGTGGGCCGCACCGGGCGTGCAGGTGAGTCCGGGCTGGCGCTGAGCCTGGCGGCGATGTACGAGATGGGTGCCGTCGGCAAGATTGAGCAATACCAGAACCAGCCTTCGGTATGGCACAAAGTGGACGAACTCACACCAAAAGGCTCTGGACCCTTGCTGCCCCCCATGGTGACGCTACAAATTTTGGGGGGACGCAAGGAGAAAATCCGTCCCGGTGACGTGCTCGGAGCCTTGACGGCGGACGCAGGCTACACCCGTGAGCAAATCGGCAAAATCAACGTCACCGAGTTCACCACCTTTGTGGCGGTGCAACGTGACATCGCCCTGCAAGCGGTGCAAAAGCTCAATGCGGGCAAGATCAAGGGTAAAAGCGTCAGGGTACGTTTGGTCTGATTTGGATTTGGAATGGGGAAGCTGACAGCGTGTAGGGTAATTTCTGACACGAGATCGGTCCATCCGCCGACTTTAGCTTTTGAAGCGGCAGGGATACAGTTCATTTCATCGGTTTGCAATTCGCAAGTCGTGTTTGAACCAGGAGCCCCCCATGACCACCGCCCTTGAAACCCTGAACCCCTTCATGTTGATGATGGAACCCGAGCGCGTGTTGCAAACCATGGAACGTTCGCAACAACTGCGTGGCTTGCGCCGTCACAAACTGCGTCCGCTGGACAAACCGCTGATTCCCTACACCTCCGAAGCACTGGCCAGTCGGGCTGCGTATGACGCGGCGATTGACGCACAGGCCCTGGACGGTGATGCTGACGCGTATTTGCTCAACTGAAAGACTTGACGGAGGGGCTCAGCGGCCTCTTAAATTTGAGGATGCTGAAAGAGCTGAGATAATCACGGGTTTTCACCACCCCCACCGGAGTTTTCCTCATGGCCAAAGAATTTCGTACCGAAGCTGACCGCAAAGCTTCTCCTCGTCCTATCGCCCCTAAAGGTGTTTGTTTTACTGCCCCGCACGGCCAGATGCGCAGTTTGGAACGTGGCGTGGCCACAAACAACAAGAAAAATTCCGGCAAACGCTGCAAAAAAGGCGGTTGATCTCGCGCGTGCCGATCAGACCGATTGGCGCAGACCAAAAAAACGGCCCAGCAGGGTCGTGTTTTTTTTTTTGCCCACAACACATCAGGTCTTGGATAAGCTCGGGCTGGGTGGCGTATCCGAGCTTCGGACCCCCTGCGGGCCCAGCATCTGTTGCGGGTTGACCCATGCATCAAACTCTTGTGCGCTGACGCTGCCAAGTGCGAGCGCTGCCTCGCGCAGCGTGGTGCCGTGGGTTTGGGCGTGTTTGGCGATTTGAGCCGCACGGTCGTAGCCAATGTATGGCGTCAGCGCGGTGACCAGCATCAGGGAGCTGTGAAGCAGCTCGTCCACTCGTGCCTGATTGACCTGTATGCCCGCCACACAATGGGTGGCAAAGCTGTGCATGGCATCAGCCAGCAAGCGTATGCTGTCGAGTGTGTTCAGCGCAATCAGCGGTTTGTACACATTGAGTTCAAACTGCCCCTGGCTGGCGGCAAAACCAATGGCCACGTCATGCCCCAAGACCTGGCAGCACACCATGGTCAGCGCTTCTACTTGGGTGGGGTTCACCTTGCCCGGCATGATGGAGCTGCCAGGTTCGTTCTGTGGCAATTGCAGCTCTCCCAAACCGGCGCGGGGGCCACTGGCCATCAGGCGAATGTCGTTGGCCATTTTGGTCAGGGCAACGGCCAGCATCTTCAAGCTGGCATGAAAGGCCACCAGTGCCTCATGGCCGGACATGGCTGCAAACAGGTTGTCGGCCTGGCACAGTGGCAAGCCCAACCTGGCGGCCAGTTTGGCGGCCACACGCGTACCAAATTCCGGATGGGTGTTGATTCCCGTGCCCACCGCCGTGCCGCCGATGGCCAGTGTGTGCACCGCACCCAGCGCAAACAACAGGTTTTGTCGGCACAGGGCAAGTTGAGCCGCATAGGCACCAAATTCCTGACCTAAGGTGACCGGCGTGGCATCTTGCAAGTGGGTGCGACCGATCTTGACCACCGACTCAAACGCCAGGGCCTGGGTGACCAGCGTGCCCATCAACCCATCCAGCGCGGGCAGCAGCGTCGACTTGGCCTTCAAGGCTACGGCCATGTGCATGGCCGTCGGGAACACGTCGTTGGAGGATTGCCCCAGATTGACATCGTCATTGGGGTGAACCGACTGCGCGGTGTCGGCCGCTTGGTTCAGCGCACGTGATGCCAGGGTGGCCACAACCTCGTTGACGTTCATGTTGCTTTGGGTGCCGGACCCGGTTTGCCAAACGGACAGCGGAAACTCGGCATCCCATTGACCACCCGCGACCTGCTCTGCTGCATCGGAAATGGCCTGCGCCATCACGGGTGCCTGCAATTGCAAATCGCGGTTGACACCGGCCGCAGCCCATTTGATCCAGGCCAGCGCGTGGATGATGTCCAGCGGCATGCGTTGCTCGCCGATGGCAAAAAAATGCAGACTGCGGGCAGTTTGGGCACCCCACAACACGCCTTCGGGCAGGGTGACGGTGCCAAAGCTGTCTGACACGGTGCGGGAATGGGTGGCCATAAGTCGACTCCTTCCATCAGGGAATCACGCCGATCAACCCTGCACAGTTCCTGGCCGTCGGCGCTTTCACATTGCATCATCGAATCAATTTTCAAGCCTGTCGGTGTGCCAACACACTGTTCAGTCTAGGGTTAATCCAAAGGCATACAGTTCCCAGGACAGGACGCGTTCGTTCGGTAGCGCACGGTCAACCTCTGGACGGACGAACATCATTCGTATTTTTGGAGAACATCATGAACCAGTATCACATCGCCGTTGTGGTCGGCAGCCTTCGTCGCGACTCCTTCAACCGAAAGTTGGCCCACGCCTTGGCCCTGCTGGCACCTGCTGAGTTCACCTTCAAACAGGTTCAAATCGACGACTTGCCGCTTTACAACCAGGATGATGATGGTCATCAGGCCGCATCGGTGCTGCGCCTCAAGGCGGAAATCAAGCAGGCGCAAGGGTTGTTGTTTGTTACCCCTGAATACAACCGGTCCATGCCCGGCGTGCTGAAGAACGCCATTGACCACGCGTCGCGCCCTTATGGCCAAAGCGCGTGGGCAGGCAAGCCCGCAGGCGTGTTGGGGGTGTCGGTGGGGGCCATCGGTACGGCACTGGCGCAGCAGCATTTGCGCAACGTGCTGGCCTATCTGGATGTGCCTACGCTGGGGCAACCCGAGGTATTTTTGCAGGCCAAGGACGACCTGTTTGGGGCGGACGGCGGCATCGGCGCAGGGAGCAAAAAATTTCTTCAGGAATGGATGGATCGGTACGTGGCGTGGGTCAAGAAACACGCTGCCTGAGCCATGGCCACCCCGTGATCACCACCTATCATGGACAAAACCATCCACCACTTCAGCGAGCTGTTCGCCCAACTGGGATTGCCCAATGACGCACACAGCATCGCACGCTTCCTGCGCGATCACGCCTGCCCGATGGATGGCCGTTTCAGGCTGGCGGATGCGCCTTACTGGACACTTTCCCAAGCCTCCTTTCTGAGAGAGTCCCTGACCCAGGATGCGGACTGGTCGGATGTGGTTGATCAGCTGGGCAAGGCGCTACAAAGTGCCAGCTGCGACACGCCCTTGTGACGCACCAAGGTAGTGATTGACAGGGATTGATGCCATTTATGACTTCTAGCCCTCGTCAATGCTTGGTAAATAGCTATGTAATTGATAGTGATGTCTGGTGACCTACCTATTGCGTCGGTACGGCCTACCCGCCTCAAACAGCACGCTGATGATCTGATCCAAGCGGCGCACCCTGCACCTTGCTAACTGCCAGGACGGTGTCACGGTGGCGTGATGCGTTGCACACGGAGACCTGGCTGCGGTAGGTTTCGGTGGAGCGCTGGCCGGTGAGCTTGGCAATGCGCAGGTCGTTGGACCAGGCATAGTCCGCAAAGGCCGCGTCCATGGTGCTATCGCCTTACCACTTCATTTCGCCCGTGTTGACCTTGGCCCCCATGTCCAGCGACATCGCACCATCGGTCACCTGTGGGTAAGCCTGCTTCATGGCCCCGATCAGCCCAGCGCTGGTGGTGTTGGCGGCCAGGTTCTTCTCAAAGGTCAACAAATAGTCCTTGGTGAAACTGATTGCGCTGGCATCGACGGCGGTGCCTGCCTTCATGTGCCCAGGAACCACCAATTCCGGCTTGAGTGCGGCCATCTCGTCCAACTGCGCCACCCAGGCCGCACGCAGGGCAGGGGTTTGTGTGTCCGCCGTCCACACATGCATGTTGCCAAACACACTGATGTTGCCCACGATGGCCTTGATGGACGGAATCCAGGCGTAGGGGCGGTGCGCCAGCGGGCCTTGCGTGCCACGGATTTCAATCGTCTGACCTTCCAGCGTCAAGGTGTTGCCTTCCAACGCACGTGGCACAACCGGTTTGCGTGGTGCGTTGGCTCCCATCTTGGGGCCCCAGAAAACCACCTTGCCCGCCAGCTTGGCGCTCAGCTTTTCCAGCACGGCGGGGCTGGTGACCACATCAGCCTGGGGAAAGAACTCTTTCAAAGTCTCCACACCAAAGTAGTAGTCCGGGTCGGCCTGGCTGACATAGATGGTGGTGAGCTGCTTGCCGCTGTCGAGCACGTTGGCGGCAATGCGCAGCGCGTCGGCACGGGTAAAGCCAGCGTCGATCACGATGGCATCTTTTTCGCCGTAGACCAGCGTGGAATTGACGTTGAAGCTGGTAGCCTCAGCGTTGTAGACCTTGACGCTCAAAGGCTGGGCGGCTTCGGCGGAGAAGGCAATGGCCAGGGAGGCGGCGATGACGGTGGTGCGGATCATGAAAAACTCCTGTGGGGTGGTTTGAAAAAGGGCGCTCTGTAGCGCTGGGATGAACTGTAGTTGCAATATCCGTGCAGATAAACCGTACAATCTGGCCATTACTGTTTCGTATATTGAGCAAATCATGGACAGATTGACCGCCATGCAGGTGTTTGTGGAAGTGGCCAGCAGTGGCAGCTTCAGCGCCACGGCCGACAAGCTGGACATGTCGCGCGCCATGGTGACGCGTTACGTGGGCGAGCTGGAGCAGTGGCTGGGCGCGCGCCTGTTGCAGCGCACCACCCGCAGCGTCACGTTGACCGACGCGGGCGAAAGCTGCCTGCGCCGCAGCCAGCAGATGCTGGCCCTGATGCAAGACGTGCAGGACGAAACCGCCAGCCGCAGCGACGAATTACGCGGCCAACTGCGCATCACCTGCAGCATGTCGCTGGCCTATGCGCAGATCGCCGCGGCGGTGGTGGACTTTCTCA
>CAIOAQ010000449.1 GCA_903856025.1 uncultured beta proteobacterium | reverse complement strand
GGTGCGCACCAAGACCAAGTTACGCGAGGCAGCCAACGAACATATGGCCATGCTCGACAAAACTCCAGAGAGGGTCATTGGCTACTTCCAAGATCGTCGGGTGCGTTATGCGGCTTGAGACTTCATCGGGCCGGAGCAATAGCGAGACAGTCATTGCGGTGCCGATCGAATTTTAAAAAATCGGGATTACCCGAACTGGAGACAAGTTCATGGCGTCAACAACAGAAAATGTGATCTTCAATGGGAAATCACTGCCATTCATCCGCCCTGCCAACGGGGTAGATGGGCATTCGTGTTCCATGAAACCGTTGATCCTCGAATCACATGCCCGCTGTCAGTATCTGGGATTGAAAACTTTTGAGTCCTGCGATTATTCCGCGCTATTAGCTTCCGATAGTCGCATTGCCCATGAACGCAATGCGCGCCTGATCTCCCATACCACCGCGGTTCTGGCAACACTGGATAAATTTGTGGCGGATTTTGGCAGCATGATTGTGTTGACCGATGAAACCGGAACCATTTTGCAGACCCACTGTGACGGCACTTTTGCTGAAAAGGCGGACCGGGCGGCGTTACGCCCTGGTGTCAGCTGGTCGGAATCATCCAAGGGCACCAATGCGATTGGCACAGCTCTGATTCTGGAGTCCAGCATTTATATGCAAGGTGAAGATCATTTCTTTCAGTCAAACCATTTTTTGAGCTGTGCAGCCGCACCCATTCTTGACCATTCAGGCAATGTGATTGGCGTTCTGGATGCTTCGGGTGACAAACGGGTCTTTCACCCACACTCATTAACATTGGTAGAAATGTGCGCCCGTACGATTGAAAACAACTGGTTCCTTGACAAGTTTCGACAAAACCTGCAACTGCACTTCCATCCGGTAGCCGAATTGATTGGGACGATGGAAGAAGGCATCATTGCCTTGGGTGAGGATGGACAAATTCTGGGTGCTAATCGTGCGGGCCGAAAGATTCTCGATGTCAGCGCATCGACCTTGCGCATCAAGGGGGTGCAAAGACTTTTTGGACTTGGTCTTGGTGAGCTGTTTGAAAAGTTGCACCACAGCGCACAGTTACCAATCACGTTGGCCCTGGTGACTGGCCATAATATTTTTGTGAGGCTCAGTGGGAGTGAACCGACTATTTTTTCAAATCCTATGAAGGTCATGATCAAGCCGATTCAGCGTGAGTGCTCATCGCCGGCATCGTTGGTATTGCATTCGAATGACTCACGGATAGCCGAAAAAGCAATTTGTCAGCTTGACGAACTCGATGCAGGTGATGCACAGGTTCGCTCCGTCACGCAACGGCTCAAGCATGTCATTGACAAAGATATTGCCATCTTGATCGTCGGCGAAACTGGTACAGGCAAAGAACTGTTGGCCAATGCTATTCATCAATTTAGCAAGCGTCGGAGCCAGGCTTTCATTGCCATCAATTGTGCGTCGATTCCCGAGCAGTTGATTGAATCGGAGTTGTTCGGTTATGAAGAGGGTGCGTTTACCGGGGCTAAGCGCAAGGGCGGCATCGGCAAACTGTTGCAGGCCAATGGAGGGACACTTTTTTTGGATGAGATAGGTGACATGCCGTTGCCGCTTCAGGCGCGTTTACTGCGGGTTTTGCAGGAGCGCAAAGTCGTCCCCCTTGGAGGGAATCGATCCACCGATTTTGATGTCAACCTGATATGCGCGACGCACCGTAACTTGCGCGAGATGATTGTGCAAAAGATTTTTCGCGACGATTTGTATTACCGGATTAATGGCATTTCAGTCAAATTGCCACCGTTACGTGAGCGCACTGATTTGGTTGCGATCTGCCAGAAAATTTTACGCGAACTATCACCGCATCGTTCGCTAAGTGTTCAGACCTCATTGCTGGAAGCGTTCTTACGTTATCCCTGGCCAGGAAATTTGCGGCAACTCAATAATGTTCTAAAGACAGCGGCGGTGTTGGTTGATAGCGACATTGAAATTACGAGGGAACACCTGCCAGACGATTTTTGCGAAGAGATGGCTGAGTTGTCGCAGCGAGCTATGCTACGGGATGCAGTGGCTTCGATTCAAGGGGCGCCTATGTCGCCTGTTGCAATCAATAATCTTGATCAGGTGGAGATCACAGCCATCATGCGTGTACTGAACGATTGTGCTGGCAATGTCTCACTGGCTTCCAAACAACTCAACGTCAGTCGAAACACGATTTACCGCAGGATCAAGAAAATCGGGTAATTGCCAACGCCTATCAATAGCGCCATACTATTGAGCGTAGGTGTTAAGCACTCGCTCT
>CAIOAQ010000448.1 GCA_903856025.1 uncultured beta proteobacterium | reverse complement strand
CAAATCCTCGGCGATTTTCGCCGGGTGCTGCTTTAACTCCCACGGCTAGCCGCCAACCCAACCGATGAAATCGCCCCGACAGCGACTAGCGGCGTGCGTTTGGTGTCTAACGCAGCGTGGACTTGAGGTTTTGCCAAATCAAGGCGGAGGTTTGGGCGCAGCCCAAACCGGGGGACATTCGCGTAGTTGGATGGCCGGCGCACCCTGCGAGTTAAAAACTTCAGCTCCTGCACAACAAACAGATATTTCAAAGTAAAGAGAGAGAGACAAATGGCACTTATCGATATCAAAGTCCCCGACATTGGCGATTTCGCCGAAGTCACCGTGATCGAACTGCTGGTCAAACCCGGCGACAGCATCCAGGCCGACCAAAGCTTGATCACCGTCGAGTCTGACAAAGCCTCGATGGAAATTCCCTCCAGCCACGCTGGCGTGGTGAAAGAAATCAAAATCAAGCTGGGCGACAAGGTTTCCGAAGGCACGCTGCTGCTGGTGATGGAGGCTGCGGGTGCTGCGGCTGCCCCAGCTTCAGAACAAAAACAGGCTGTAGCCCCCGTTGCACCTGTGCAAGCAGCTCCACAATCTGTAGCAACACCTGCCGCAGTGCCAACCCCGAATGCCGCCAGCTTTGGCGGTACCGCTGATCTGGACTGCGACCTGCTGGTGCTGGGCGGTGGCCCCGGTGGCTACTCGGCCGCCTTCCGCGCCGCCGACCTGGGCCTGAAGGTCATCGTCGTCGAGCGTTACGCCACGCTGGGTGGCGTCTGCCTGAACGTCGGTTGCATCCCGTCCAAGGCGCTGCTGCACGTGGCCGCCGTCATGGACGAAGTCAGCCACCTGGGCGACTTGGGTGTGGACTTTGGCAAACCAGTGGTCAACGTCGACAAACTACGCGGCCACAAAGAAAAAGTCATTGGCAAACTGACCGGTGGTCTGGCCGCGATGGCCAAGATGCGCAAGGTCACCATCGTGCGCGGCTACGGTGCCTTCGTCGGTGCCAACCATGTCGAGGTTGAAGAAACCACTGGCACGGCGCAAGAGAAGACCGGTGGCAAAAAAGTCATCGCCTTCAAACGTGCCATCATTGCAGCCGGCAGCCAAGCCGTGCGTTTGCCCTTCATGCCCAACGACCCACGTGTAGTGGACAGCACCGGCGCTTTGGCGCTCAAGGAAGTGCCCAAACGCATGCTGATTTTGGGTGGCGGCATCATTGGCTTGGAAATGGGCACCGTTTACAGCACCTTGGGCGCGCGCCTGGACGTGGTTGAAATGCTCGACGGCCTGATGCAAGGCGCAGACCGTGACCTGGTCAAGATCTGGCAGAAGATGAACGCGCCACGTTTTGACAACATCATGCTCAAAACAAAAACTGTAGCAGCTAAGGCAACACCTGCGGGGATTGAGGTCACATTTGCACCAGCAGAGGAGGGCGGCACCTGCCCGCCACCACAGGTGTACGACCTGGTGCTGCAAGCCGTAGGCCGCACGCCCAACGGCAAGAAAATTGCCGCCGACAAGGCCGGCGTGGCCGTCACCGATCGTGGCTTCATCAACGTCAACATCCAGATGCGCACCAACGTGCCGCACATCTTCGCCATCGGCGACATCGTCGGCCAGCCCATGCTGGCGCACAAGGCGGTACACGAGGCGCATGTGGCCGCTGAGGTGATTGCCGGTGAACTCCAAGGCAACAAGGAATTGGCAGCAGCAGCGTTTAACGCCCGCGTCATCCCAAGCGTGGCCTACACCGACCCTGAAGTGGCATGGGTGGGCCTCACCGAAGACCAGGCCAAAGCGCAGGGCATCAAGGTCAAGAAGGGCTTGTTCCCCTGGAACGCATCAGGCCGCGCCATCGCCAATGGCCGCGACGAAGGTGTCACCAAGCTGCTGTTTGACGACTCGCCGGAGGCCCACGGCCACGGCAAGATCCTCGGCGGCGGCATGGTCGGCACACACGCAGGCGACATGATCGGTGAAGTGGCCCTGGCCATCGAGATGGGGGCTGATGCCATCGACATTGGAAAGACGATTCATCCACACCCCACGTTGGGCGAATCCATCGGCATGGCGGCGGAGATTGCGCACGGCAGCTGTACGGATGTGCCGCCGGCAAGGAAGTAAGCCAAGCATCCACGCTTCATTGCAAAGCCCGAACTCACCGGTTCGGGCTTTTTGCTTTCTGCCCAATTGATTTAGGTGTATGCGTCGCAAAGCGCAGATAAGAGGCCCCAAGAGACTTCTGAGCGTTGACCACAAAGTTGTTGTCGGAGATACTGTGCACCATGACTGCACATCTCATGAAAATGGCCGCAGGCCGTATCTGGTCAAGCGTCCAGGCCTGTCGATCGCTATTGTTTTTGGGCCTGTTCGGTATTTCACTGACCGCATTTTCTGGTGACTCCATCAAAATTCTGACTGAAGAGTTTCCCCCCTATAATTCCATTTCTAATTCAT
>CAIOAQ010000447.1 GCA_903856025.1 uncultured beta proteobacterium | reverse complement strand
TTGTCATACCCCTAAATCACCCCCCGAACGAGACTTGGCTTCCTGCATGGTTTGTACGGATTTGTGTGGACGATTCACGTGGCAAGCATGACAAACTGACCTATCGCCACCCGTTTCAGCTATCGTCCTGGCCGAAATTGTAAATTTCGGGCAAACGTCTTAAAGGCAGGGCTTGAAATTTCCCTGTTGGCAGATGACTGCCAATGCCTTCGCTTGCTCCAGTTGTGCCGGTGTCAATTCTCTGGCGGCAACATCCCTATTGGTGGCGGCCACCATATCGCCTTCTTTGGCTGCCATCGTGAACCACGCATAAGCCTTGATTTCGTCTTGCGGTATTCCACGGCCACGATTGAAAGCAACGCCAAGATTTGACTGCGCCTGCAAATGGCCGTGGGTAGCCGCCTGTTTTAGCCAGAAAAGTGCTTGCGGTGCATCTGATCTGACCCCTTTGCCAGCAGCGTAAAGCAAGCTGAGTTGAAATTGGGCATTGGCTTCGCCATGGGCGGCGAGTTGTTTGAATGTGTTGAAGGCCGAAGTGAAGTCACCGCGGTCACGCGCAGCCATGGCATTCTCAAGGGCCCCTGGCCAGGCTGGAAGGGATATCAAGAGCAGACTGGTGGCGATAAATCTTGAAAAAATGATTCGAACAGGCATGTGGTGAGCCTACACCAGCTTAAACGGCAGGGATATTGTTTTGATCATGATGAGTCCGGGTGATCTAATGGAGTTGAAATCAGCGGATTTTTTTGGAGTTTTATGTCCCATGAACCGAGGTTGACAGGTGAGTTGCGGGCGCTGCTCAGCACGCAGCGCATGGCCGCGCTGGGCACACTCACTGACGAAGGTGCACCATTGGTGTCAATGGTGCCTTTCGCCATTGAGCGGACGCTTGGCTGCCTGGTGATTCACGTCAGCGCATTGGCTGCACACACACAACCTTCAAGATCGGTCACGTGTCTCGCTGTTGGTGACGGTGCCGGAGAGGCAAGACTTGCCTGTGCATGACCTGCACCGGGTAACTCTGCAGGGAGATGCCCGTATGCTGGAACGCGAAAGCGCTGATTGGCGTGCCTGTAAAGGAGCCTATTTGGACAGGTTTCCCGATGTTGAATTTATGACCGAGCTGGGTGGATTCACGTTTGTGGCCATTGACATCTCTGGTGCACGGCATGTTTCGGGATTTGGCGCGGCACGTTCAGTTGACCTTGATGAGATTAAACTTCTTCTTGGGCCACAACCAGTGGCACAGGTTGAGGTCTAGCTGGTGACATTAAATTTTTGATTTAACTGAGGCATTTACAGAATGAGTTTGCATTCCTGGTGGCTTTTCGTCCTGATGACTTTTGTGGTGTCCGCCACACCGGGCCCGAACATGTTGCTGGTTTTGAGTAACAGCGCCCGCTTTGGACTGCGTGGGGCCATGAGCACCATGGTGGGTTGTATGACATCGTTGCTGGCCATGATGAGCATTTCTGCAGCCGGTCTGGGTGCCTTGCTTCAGATGTTTCCAGCAGTGTTTGATGCGCTTCGGTTAGCCGGAGCTGCCTATCTGGCTTATCTTGGTATCAAAAGTTGGCGCTCGCCGGTGCAGAACCAAACGGTGGCTGCGATCAAGGCTATCCAGCCTTTAGTGAAGCCCAGTGCGCACTTTCGCCAGGGCATGCTGGTGGCTGCCAGCAATCCGAAAGCCATTCTGTTTGCTGTGGCTTTTTTGCCCCAGTTCATCAATCCACAAAATGCCCAGTTGCCTCAGTTTGCAATTTTGTTGCTCACCTTTGCGGTCATTGAGGTGAGTTGGTATTTTGTTTATGCGGTAAGTGGGAAACGTTTATCGGCTTATTTGGAGCGTGCCAGTGTGCTAAGGTTGTTTAACCGTGTCACTGGCGGCGCGTTCGTTGGATTTGCTGCCATGATGGCGGCGGTGAGGAATTAGGCAACCAGGATCTGGCCTAGCGGTCGCGGGTTGGATCGACCATGAGTTATGGTTACGCGATCCCCCATCACAGATGGTCAACGTTCAGGCCAAAGGTGACTAATTGTCCCAATCGCCACCACCACCGACATCCATGGAACCGCCATCATCCCAAGAATTTGTGTCTGTGATTCCAAAGTCTTGACCACCCATGTCAGGATTGCGGTTAATGCTCTGAAAATCATTGTTGACCGTACCATCAAAAGCTTGAGCAGGCGCGTTGTGGTTTCCCATCAGGTTGCGCCCAATGGCCTCAGCTGCCATCACCCCCGCACCAACTGCCAGGCCCGTGGCGACACCGCCCATGATGCGACCCCCCAGGCCACTTCCTGCAGGCTGACCGTAGGGCTGCTGCATGCCACTCTGGTTGGGATAAGCAGTTTGGCCGTAGGGTGTACCTCCAACAGATTGGCCAAAGGTTTGTGGTCCAGTTAATCCACTCGGATTGGCAAACGCCGGTTGCGGGGACGGTTGCTTCTTGCGAAACAAAAAATAGCCCAGCGCGATCACACCGGCCGCTAACAGCAAAGGGATAACCCATGAACTGGATGACGGGGCCGAGACAGGGTAGGCCGCCGTCGCCATAGCCATGGGCGCTGGCGAATGTGTGGTCAAACCACCGCCTGTGGAGGGTGTTTTTTGGGAGGCAAGCTGTGTACGCAGTTTTTGCACTGCGTCAGGTGCTGCAAAAGGCAAACCTGGCGCTAATTTTTCGGCAGTCGCGAATGCCTCGCGGGCATGAGGCATATCTGCTTGTCGGGCGTAGAGCTCGCTACGGACGAAAAATGCCTTAGCACTGTTCGGATGCGAAATCAACACTTGCTGGATCATCAGTTGAGCCTGATCGAGTTTGCCGGCCTGCGCGGTGGCATAGACCTGATTGAGAGTCGGCTCAGTTGGTGTCTGAGCCATGGACAAGCCAACGCTCAACAGCGATGTAACCAAAAACCATTTCAGAGTTTGCGTCACGGCTAAACGGTATTGCATGTGTGCTGTCCTTAATAATGAGAGATGGCGTGAATTTGATGGCATAGAAAGCAAAAACAAGGTACCCAAAGGTATCTGTAGCGTAAAGTCGAACAGTCCCGATGGATATCAAAGGCGTTGGAACGCCATCGAACAGCAAAGTTCGACCACAACGCAGAAAAGAGTCGACTACTGCATCAGTATGTTGACAACACCCCAAAGCGCACCAGTAGCCAGTCCAGCGAATGCCAGTACCGATACACCGAACCCAGGACCGCGCTTGGTCGGGTCGTTTTGGTAGGCGATGGCGTACCAAATGCGACCGACAAGCCATACCGCGCCCATCACAGCACCACCACGGTCACCTATAAAGCCTGCATATAGCCACAGCGCTGGCAGCAATAGAACCGCATTTTCCAAGGTATTCATCTGAACACGATAGGCGCGTTCAAACATTTCGTGGCCAGTGACTGCTGGCGCTTTGATGCCATATCGTCCTCGGGCGCGGCCTACGTTGACCGATGTGGCAAACATCAGAAGGCAAATCAGCAGGGTTGTGAGTGCTGTCAGCGGAAGATGGGTCAAGGCGAGCTCCACGAGTTTGAATGTTTCATTTTGCATGGATATTGATACAAGCGTCACTGAATATCCTTGGTGTGACCTTAGCGTTCTCAGGGTAACTGTCTGTCGTAGACTCAAGTTGCCATGCGTATTCAACTGCTTTCAGATCTTCACCTCGAATTCCAACCCGAGTTCATGCCGCAGGCTGCCACTAACGTGGACGTACTGGTGCTCGCGGGCGACATCGCTTCTTATCAGAAGGGCTCCCGATTAGTCAGTGAAGATTTTGGTCTGGAGCGGTTTTCACCGTTGAAACCACATTCACCCTGGCCAAGGGTGTTGTTTACCCCCGGCAACCATGAGTACGATTCTTTGGAGTTCGGTGACATATACGCCAAATTGCGTCAGATTTGCCAAAACTTTGGGATTGAGTGGCTTGAACACGAAATTATCACGATTGGCCGTGTCCGCTTTGTAGGAACAACCTTGTGGAGTGATTTTGATGCCTTTGCAAAAACCGAGAAGGGCTTGACGAAACAGATGCAACAGCGTGAAAAGGCCTTTCGCGCAGCCAACCACTACCTGTCCAAGAACACCACTTTGAACCATGGTGAGCCGATGCTTGCAGATTCCATACGTGAGATGGCGCTTGAATGTCAAACATGGCTTCGCCAAGCACTGTCAACGCCGTTTGACGGGACAACCGTTGTAGTCACTCATTTCGCACCAACGCTCAACAGTGCCGACCCAAGGTATGGCCATCAACCAGGTACAGCGGGATTTTGCAACGCATTGGACGATTTGATGCCTTTCGCCAAAATATGGATACACGGTCATTTGCATTGCGCCAACAATTACACGGTGAGGGGTACACATGAGGGGCGTGAATTCACCTGCCAGGTGGTTTCCAATCCCATGGGCTACCTGAGTAAAGGCGAGCAAAAAGCATTTATCGAAGGATTTGTCCTGGATGTGCCAGGTTAGTTCAATGGTTGTTTTGTGTGGGTGGTGCTAGACTTTTCATATGGTCACACTCACCAACGAATTTGCTCAATATTGCTGTGAATTGCTGTCCTCAGCCGGACCGTGCGTGGCCAAGCGCATGTTTGGTGGCTATGGCATCAGTACCGATGGCCTGACAATCGCCATTCTGGCGAACTTGGGAAACGGCGACAAGCTTTGGCTCAAGGCAAGTCCACAAACGATGCTGCTATTTGAATCAGCGGGATGTGAGCGTTTTACCTACCTGGCCAAAGGAAAAATCCGAAGCATGGGCTACTACAGCGCACCCGAAGAGGCTATGGAGTCTATGAATGAAATGGCACCCTGGGCCCGTTTGGCTTTGGATGCCGCATTGGCGGCACGCCAACCAAAGGGCAAACGCGCGAAAATTTGACGCCTACGGGCAGGTCAGATCGCTGTGACTTTGCAGTGAAGCTGCACAGTCTCGCAGTGCAGCAGAATCTGAGGCTTCAGCCAGTTCCAGGAAGCGAGTGGCGTAGGAGGGGTCACAGTGGAACCGTGGCATGTCAATCCACCATCCCAAGCCTGCCAACAACCACTTGAAATTGACCTCATTCAGCATCAATACCCGCGCGTTGGCGCGCTCGACCAAGCTATTGGCTAAGGTTGGGTGTTCTTTCTGAATCGGCATGTTGAAATCCTTCAGGCGGACCTTTTAGATGAATGACAACGTTTGGGCCAGAGTGTGCGCTCGTTGGCCCGGACCATTGAATGCAATATAGGCATATTTCCAATGCATTACTTGTCGCAGGACTGAACTTTTGCGCTCAGACAAAGCCCATTGGCCAACACCTGAAGCAGTCGTTGACATGGGTGGGTTAGACAGAAAAAACGGCACCATGAAATGCCGTTTCATCATGACCGTCAAACCAGTGACCAGATCAGGCCTTTTTGGAAGCCTTCTTGACTACATCTGTCGCTTGTTTTGATGCAGCGGCGAAGTTGGCCTGAGCGGCATCAACGGCTTGCTGTGCAGTGGCCTGTGCAGTTTGGAATGCATTTTGACTGGCACTCATCGCCTGAGTGAAAAAGGCAACAGCAGATTCCGTACCGGCGGGTGCGTTTTTCGTGGCGCTTTCCACCAAGGTTGCAAAACCCTTTTGCATGTCAGCGATATTGGCTTGTGCCGCTTGGGTGAATTCTGCACTTACACCAGCCACGATGTTTTGAAATTCCTGAGCATAAGCAGCAGATTTTTCAGCCAAAGGTTTGGCAATGTCGGCCGCCAAAGCTGCCAATGCCTGCGGGTCTTTTGCTCCTAGCACGGCCTGAACCTGCTCGAAGGACTCGCCCAGAGTGGCCTTGGCTGTCGTCATGTTCAGGTTGGTTAACTTTTCTGCACCAGCTTGTGCTTTTGTTGCCAGTGTTTGTGCGGCTTCCAGAGCAGCTTTAGAGGTTGCAGCGAGTTTTTCAGCGGTATTGTTCATTTCAGTTTCCTTGGGTAGTTGAGGATATCTGCTTCAGCAACCCAGCTGGGCTGTTTATGTTGCGGTGCAGCATGTGGTGAATTGTAGAGAGGATGAAGCGCAAATGGTGAATAATTGTTGCACCGCAGCAATTATTAGTGATATTCAACTAATCGATCTCGATCCGCATAGTCGTGTACTGCGAAAAAATGCAATCTTCCAAAGGAGGAGTATTGCAGTCACCACCTCGACTAGACTTCTTTTGAATACAAACCTCAAACAGGAAGCAACATGGCAGGCCCAACAGCTCACTTTTGGCAACAACGCTTTGATAGCAATGAAATCGGCTGGGACCGGGGCGGTCCCAGTCCACAGTTGTTAATCTGGCTGAACAGAGAGGAACTCAAGCCATGTCGCATCGCTGTGCCGGGCTGTGGCAGTGGGTGGGAAGTGGTAGAACTGGCAAAACGTGGATTTGATGTCACCGGCATCGATTACACCGCCGCCGCCGTGGAGAAGACGCAAGCCCTTGTTGGTGCACAAGGACTTACAGCTGAGGTGATTCAAGCGGATGTGCTCAATTTCCAGCCGGATGCGAGTTTTGATGCCATTTACGAACAAACCTGCCTGTGCGCCATTCACCCGGAACACTGGCTGGCGTATGCACAGCAATTGCACCGCTGGCTAAAACCGGGAGGCAGTTTATGGGTGATGTACATGCAAGTGATTAGAGCGACTGCCAGTGAAGAAGGGGTTATTCATGGTCCACCGTATCACTGTGACATCAATGCCATGCGTGCCTTGTTTCCAGAAAAAACATGGACTTGGCCCAAGCCGCCCTATTCCAAGGTCGTTCATCCCAATCTTTGCCATGAATTGGCGGTCCGGTTGGTGCGCAAATAATACGGATAGATGCCACATTGGAGAGGAAAAGCGACATGATAGATGGACTGATTTCCGGAAGACTCCACGGTTTTCCCGAGGAACGAGTTGGAAAAAACGGCAGTACTTTTGTGGTGGCCAAGGTGGTC
>CAIOAQ010000446.1 GCA_903856025.1 uncultured beta proteobacterium | reverse complement strand
TCATGTCGTCCATGATGACGCAGTTGCGACCATCAATTTCGCCGATCACGTGCATGACTTCACTGACATTGGCTTTGGGCCGACGCTTGTCAATGATGGCCAAGTCGCAGCCGAGTTGCTTGGCCAATGCTCGTGCACGCACCACTCCGCCGACATCGGGGGAGACAACGATCAGGTCGTCATAATTCTTTTGACGCAGGTCTCCCAACAAAACAGGTGATGCATAAATGTTGTCAACTGGGATATCGAAAAACCCCTGAATTTGGTCGGCGTGCAAATCCATCGTGAGAACGCGCGCCACACCAACCGCCTGCAGCATGTTGGCTACCACCTTGGCAGAAATTGGAACCCGGCTGGAGCGAGGACGACGATCTTGCCGGGCGTAGCCAAAATATGGAATCACTGCGCTGATGCGCTCAGCCGATGCACGTTTGAGCGCGTCGACCATGATCAACAATTCCATCAGGTTTTCATTGGTCGGCGCACAGGTGCTTTGGATCACGAAAACGTCACGCGTACGAACGTTTTGTCGGATTTCGACAGTGACTTCACCGTCTGAAAATCTACCCACTTCAGCATTACCCAGATCCGTTTTAAGGCAGCGTGCAATATCCGCAGCAAGTGCTGGATTCGCATTGCCAGTAAAAACCATGAACTCAGGGGGTTGATCGGCTTGCATGAGAATCCCAACTTGTAAGTTGCTGTTTGCTGTGTTGTACTTCAACCGAGTACAACTGGACTGTTTGGCAGGGGAAGAAGGATTCGAACCTTCGCATGCTGGAATCAAAATCCAGTGCCTTAACCAGCTTGGCGACTCCCCTACACGGGTAGTCCACGAAACATGGACTACCGAAAACCTGATTTCCGGAATTTACCCGACCCAGCCAAAAAGTGGATGAACAGGTAAATTGCCACATTGTTTGATCTGATACCCTGGCATAGCCTGAGCATCTACTTCACACAATGTTCGCGCAAACACGGCACTTCCAGACCCGGTCATTCTGCCATCAAGCCCCAGGCTACTTAACCAAACCAAAGCTTGGGAAATACCAGGGCAGATTTGCTGAGCAACGGCCTGCAAGTCGTTACGACCAAAGCCGTACGCGTTTGCAGCGAAGCCTGATATTGTAGCGTGGTTTGTATCTTTTTTTAATTCTGGATGAGAAAAAATTCGTTCGGTGGCAACACCCTGAGGGGGTTTGACCACCATGAACTGGGCTTCTGGTACGACAACAGGGGTCATCTCTTCACCGATGCCACTGACCCAGGCATTGTGGCCCCCTAAAAAAAAAGGCACGTCAGCTCCAAGTTTCAGGCCCAACGGTAGCAAGGTGTCCAGCCCCAATTTCAGATTCCACAAGCGGTTCAAGGCCAGCAGGGTGCTTGCTGCATCGGATGACCCGCCGCCCATGCCGGCTTGGGAAGGGATGCGTTTGTCAATGGCAATGTGAACGCCCAGACGAGTTCCGCTGAATTGTTGCAGAGCGCGTGCCGCCCGCAACACCAAATCATTTTCCGGCAAAGGGTCGCCCAGGTCTTCACGACTGATGCGTCCGTCCGTCCTCACATCAAAGTTCAGGGTGTCACACCAGTTGATCAACATGAAAACCGACTCCAACAGATGGTAGCCATCCTGCCTGCGCCCCACAATGTGCAGAAAAAGATTAAGTTTGGCGGGTGCAGGAATGTCGTAAAGCGATTTCATGGACGGCTTGTTGCGAGGGGGCGGTCAGTGTTCCAGAATCAGGTGCAACTGGGCTTGTGGCGACGGTGAAAACCGCCGGGCTGTAATTTTGCCTTGATCAAATTGGGTCAGGTCGACCTGCCAACCGTCTACCGCCAAGTCGCGACCATCGAGCCAGGCAAACAATGCGGGGATGGGCACGTCGGTGCCCACCAGTTCTTGAATCAGCAAGGCGATCCCATCAAAGCTGCGCGCACCTTCCCCGGAAACAAGTTCAGCCCGGGCGGGATTCCATTGAACGGTTGCTGCTGTGCTACCCAATGGAGTAAAAAAAATTAACTCGCCCGCCTCGCTGGTGCCGCTTAACTCAAAGCTGGCACTGAAAGATCTGGCCGGTGAGTTGGATTCATTCGCGGACGGCGACACTTGAACGGAAAGACGTCCATGCCAGCCTGCATTTTCAGCGCCATCTTTGGCTCTCGCCCCTGAATTTATGGCACAGCCTGATATCAAAAAAATAGCCAATATAGAAAGAAAGAATCGGAAAAGCAGTCGACTCACAACGTGACCTGTAGGCGTTTGAGGGTGTTGCGTAGGGTTTCGTTGCTGGGAGCAAGCTTCAGGCCCTCGTTCCAAACTTGCATGGCTTGCTCAACTTGTTTCAATGCCCATAGCACCTCACCCAGGTGTGCAGCGATCTCGGCATCTGGCTTCTCTAGGAATGCGTTTTCCAGCAAAGCACGTGCAGCAGCGAGGTTGCCCAAGCGGAATTCCACCCATGCCAAACTGTCCCTGATAAAGGCATCTTGTGGGGCCAGTTCGACAGCCTTGGTAACCAGCACCTTGGCTTCTGGCAATCGCAGGTTGCGGTCGGCCAGCGCATAGCCAAGTGCGTTGAAAGCCTGAGGGTCGTCGGGTCTGGCAACCATCAGTTGACGCAGCAAACGCTCCATCTCGCCCAGTTCGCCCAGTTTCTCATGAAGCATTGCCAAGTCATAAATAAAATCCGGGTCATCAGAACCGGCCGCGATATGGGTCTGCAACAAAGTGCGTGCTCGAACGAACTGTTGGTGGTCTTTGAGCAATTGCACTTCAGAGGACAGTTTGAGTTTTGCGTCACTTTCACTCTGCTCCGGCTGCGTGTTGATCAGTTCTAGGGCAACATCGAGCTGTCCTCGCTGCGCTATCAAAGCCGCCCGGCTGATCTGGGCGCGCAATATTTCCCGTGGATCATCGATGCGTGCAAGCCAGGTTTCAGCTTGCGGCAGGTCATTGGTTTGCTGGGCAATTTGAGCCAGTGAGAAAAATGCCTGAGTGCGACCGCGGCGATGTTCGTTGGAAGCGGTTGTGGACTCCCCCGGATTGGTCAGGTCTAGGTAATGCTGCAATAAACGTTTCGCGTCTTCATGTTTGCTATCCTGCATGGCAAGGGCCCCTAGAACGAGCCAAGTGTCAGGGTACTTGGGGCTTTGACCCCGCAGGTTCTCTAATTCGGTAAGTGCATTCGCGTTGCGCTTGGCATTAAGAAGCGCCTTAATGTAGGCCATGTGAAATTCTGGCCTGGCATAGGGCAGATGTCTTTGCAACTGGAATTCAGCCTTTGTTACATCGGAGCCCATCAATGCGAGCGCCAATAGTGCCGGGTGCTCCGAATGCATGTCCATGTCCAACCCATTGGCAGCAGCTGTTAGCGCGCCAACCTTGTCGCCGGTACTCAGAGCCATTCGCCCAACGACCGCCCAAGAAGTTGCACCCAAAGCAGGGTCTTGCAGATAGGGAGTCAAAACCCTCTTGACGGTGGCTGCTGCCAGCGCCTGGTCGCTGACATGCTCGAACATGGACGGTATCGTCCACACTGCCTCAATCTTTTCACTCGCTGAAGTTAAAGCAAGTTCGTGTTTCAAAGGCTCTGCCGCCTCCGAAGTTCGGTTCAGTCCAATCAATACCTGAAGCACAAAGTGGGTGGCTTCTCTAGAGCCGGGTTGTGCCTGGCTCCAGGCTTTTGCAGCCAGCAGGGCGGATTCGCCCGAGTGGACCTGTAACGCGATTTGCACCGCCCGGCGAAACAGCTTGGCATCGTTGGTTTTGCGGGCGGCATCGAGCATCAGTGAATACCCCGCCGCAGGCTCGTCGCCGCGTGCGCTCAATTCCCCCACCAGCAATTGATAAAACAAGCTGCTGTCAAGTGCCGAACTCTGGTTATCGGATTTTGTTACAGCAGGTGTTTGGGCATAGGCGGTTAAGCTCAGTAACAGGGATAAAAGGAAGCTAGTTTTTAGACGCATATTGTCATAATAATCCAAGCCAGTTTCAAAAGAAGTTGTATGCCTGAATTGCCTGAAGTTGAGGTCACAAGATTGAGTTTTTGCCAGCTCATACGAGATGCACTTGTGTTGGATGTTCGCGTAGGCAAATCCTTGCGATGGCCATTGGGCTGTGAGCCCTCCCGTCTGGTCGGACGGGAGGTGCGGACGGTTGGAAGGCGAGGAAAATACTTGCTGGTGCAACTTGATGCAGGGGTCCTGTTGCTGCACTTGGGGATGTCCGGCAGTTTGCGCTTTGCCTCTGAATTACCAGCGCCCGGCGCGCACGACCATTTTGATTTGGTCACAACCAAGGGCGTACTCAGGCTTAACGACCCGAGGCGATTTGGTGCAGTGGTTTTTGTGCCTGATTTGGCTGATCCAACGGCTAAAAAGTTGTTGGGATCGTTGGGGATGGAACCTTTGTCTGATGAATTTGATACGGGGCGTTTCTTGCTGGAACTTCGTCAGCGCGGGACAAATATCAAACAAGTGTTGCTGGCTGGCAACATCGTGGTTGGTGTGGGCAACATCTATGCGTCGGAAGTCTTGTTCAGGGCTGGTATTCGACCAACTGCCAATGCCAGCAGTTTGAGCAAGCCAAGGGTGTTGCGCTTGCATGCGGCCATTTGCGAAGTGTTGAAACGTGCGGTGGACCGAGGCGGCAGCACACTGCGTGATTTCTCAAACGCCCATGGTCAGGCTGGGCATTTTCAACTTGATGCCATGGTCTACGGGCGGGCCGCTGAGCCCTGCAAAGTCTGTGGTGCGGCGATCAAAATGATTTGGCAAGGCCAGCGTTCAACCTTTTACTGTCCCGTTTGCCAGAAACGATAGGCGAGAGTTTGTGGGGCGACAGTGCTATATTGAGACGATTGGCTGTTGCGGAGGCGCATTGGGAAATTCATTTAACGAAAAATTTGATCAGCATGGGGCGTGGCGGCGTGAATTCGCTTTGCGTCTGAAATTGCTCTCGCAATGGCTGAAAGACCAGGATCTGCTGGATGCCTCAGTCGAGGACCGTTTGCACCGGCTGGAAGCGCAGGTGCGCATCGACAAGGTGATGGTGGCCTTTGTTGCCGAGTTTTCGCGCGGTAAATCAGAGCTGATCAATGCCATATTATTTGCTGAATACGGTCGACGCATCATGCCAGCGAGCGCCGGGCGTACCACCATGTGCCCGACAGAAATGGGATATGACGCAGACGTGCCGGCATGTTTGCGATTGCTGCCAATCGAAACCCGCTTGCAACCCCAAAGTCTCATGGAATGGCGCATGGTGCCTGAGAAGTGGGAACGCATTGACCTGGATGTCGCCAACCCAAAGCAATTGGCGGAAGCATTTGCCAAAGTTGCAGAAACCCGCAGGGTGACCCCGGAAGAAGCGAAGGCGTTGGGATTTTGGCAAGAACTGGAAGCACAAACCAATTTGCTGGTAGATGCACAGGGTCTGCTGGAAGTCCCCAAGTGGCGTCACGCGCTGATTAACATTGCGCACCCGTTGCTCAAGCAAGGGTTGATCATTCTTGATACACCAGGGCTCAACGCCATCGGTGCCGAGCCTGAATTGACGGTAAGTTTGATTCCGCAAGCGCAGGCCATCGTGTTTATCCTTGCGGCGGATACCGGGGTGACCCAGTCTGATTTGTCTATCTGGCGAGAACACCTGGTGCATGATGAGCACGACACATCCACCCGGGTTGTGGTGCTCAACAAAATAGACACACTCTGGGATTCATTGGACAGCCCGCAGCAGGTGCAGATGCAAATTGAAGGGCAACGACAAACCACGGCCGGCTTGCTGGGTGTGCCGGTTAGCCAAGTGGTTGCGGTATCGGCTCAAAAAGGACTGCTTGGCAAAGTGAAAAATGATCCACAACTGTTGCAGCGCAGTTGTTTGGCCACCCTGGAAGAGGCACTAAGCCAGGGCATCATGGGACGCAGGCAGAAAATTCTGGCGCAGGCTGTGGCGCGCGGCATCGACGAACTGCGCAGCGAGACCACCCGGGTGTTGCACATGCGTCGCGGCGATCTGGCAGAACAAACCATGGAGCTTGGTAGCCTGCGTGGAAAGAATGCCCCGGTCATCAAGAACATGCGCGCTCGCATCGCCCAAGAGCAGGCTGAATTTGATGCCGGTGGTGTCAAAATTCATGCGGTGCGCTCAGTTCATTTGAAGTTGTTGCGGGAAATTTTCGCGGTGCTTGGTCCACGGAATTTGAAGCATGAAATGACCAAGCTTACATTTGCATTGCAGCAAAGGGGATTCAAACTCGGTATCAAGCGAGCCTATGGGGAAACCTTTGAGCGCATTGCTGTCAACTTTCGGCAAGTGCAAACCAAGGGGCTTGAAATCCATGCCATGTTGGTGGCGACGTTTTTGCAGCTCAATACTGATTATGGGTTTTCACTGCAGGTCCCTGATGAACCACAGGTCGGGGCTTACCTTGAAAGTCTCGAATTGATTCAGCGCAGCCATGTCCAGTACCTTGGTTTGGGCAACGCGTTTCGTTTGGCACAGCCTGAGTTCGCACAGCGCCTGGTGCGGGCTTTGTCGAACCGCTTACGTGCCCTGCATGAGACAGCTCTGGCTGACGTGGAAGCATGGAGCAAGTCGGCGGATTCACAGTTGGATGCCCAATTGCGTGAGCGGCGCAAGAACTTTATGCGCCGTCTGGAGGCCATTGATCGTATTGCCCAGGCATCCAGCGGTCTGGACGAGCGCATTGAAGAAATTAGTCACCGCAAAGAATATTTGGATCAGGTCGAATTGAAGCTGAGCGAGCTAACCAGCTACCTGATTCAAATGACCGCACCCGAGCGTTTTGGTGTGGCCGCGGATGACTCTAAAAACTGATTTTTTTGAAAGGTCTGAGGGGCAGTTGTTGGCGCCAACGGTCGTGGCCTGGCAATCGCGCCACGGGCGGCATGATTTGCCGTGGCAAAACACCCGCGATCCCTACAGGGTTTGGCTCTCTGAAATCATGTTACAGCAGACTCAGGTTGCCACAGTGCTTGGCTACTTTGACCGGTTCATGGCACGTTTCCCGAGTGTGGATGCCCTGGCGCAAGCCTCGTTGGATGAGGTGTTGCATTTGTGGAGTGGCCTGGGGTACTACAGCCGGGCGCGTAACCTGCACCGTTGCGCGCAAGAGGTTTTGGGCACCTACGCCGGGGTGTTTCCGCGCACAGCCATGCAGCTGCAATCCTTGCCAGGGGTTGGCCCGTCTACTGCAGCTGCGATTGCGTCACTTTGTTTTGGTGAACGGGTTGCCATTCTTGACGGCAATGTCAAACGGGTGTTGACTCGCTATTTGGGCTTTGATGCGGACTTGGCAAAGGCCGCCAATGAGCGAAATCTCTGGGCACTCGCTACCAAGCTGTTGCCAGACACAGATTTATTTCAAAGCATGCCCAAGTACACACAGGGAATGATGGATTTGGGGGCAACCATTTGCTCGCTCAAAAGGCCTGCCTGCGATACCTGCCCTTTGCAGACCCATTGTGTGGGGCATGCACAGGGCCAGCCAGAGCGCTATCCGGTGAAAACGCGCCGACTTAAACGCACCGCGCAATCCATTTGGATGCTTTGGGCAAAGTCAGAGGACGGGGCGCTATGGCTCAGTCAGCGACCCACGCCCGGCGTATGGGCTGGTTTGTATTGTTTCGCATTGTTTGACAGTCTTGATGCGCTACAGGCTGCGTTGCCCGAGAGCGCTCGAGAAAATTTGACGGAGTTGACGCCCTTCAAGCATGTCTTGACGCACAAAGATTTGTACCTGCATCCGGTGCAAGTGGTGTTACCCCATACATGTCGATGGAGTGAAACAGGTGCTTGGTTTGCCCCGGAGCAATGGGCAGTCTTGGGTATGCCTGCGCCAGTTGCCAAGTTGCTCAGGTCAATTTGAAGGTGACTAGTTATGAGCGGGCATCGAGTTCCCGATGTCGTTTGAGCGTATTCCACTTGGTACCGAACAAGGTGGTGAGTTGCTCTACGAGGTAAACCGAACGGTGTTGGCCGCCGGTGCAGCCAATGGCCACAGTGACGTAGCTGCGGTGGTTGAGTACCAGCGCATCGAGCCAACTGTCGAGAAAATCATGAATCTGCGTGAGCATGCGCACAACTTCTGGCTCATGCTGCAAGAATTCAATGACGGCCTCGTCGCGTCCGGTCAGGTCCCTCAATTTGGGATCGTAGTAGGGGTTGGGCAACATCCGTACATCGAACACATAGTCTGCGTTGTTGGGGATGCCCCGCTTGAATGCAAAGGATTCAAACGCCAGCGTGAGCTGCTGAACAGGCGTGGCAATCATGGCCTTGATGTAGCTTTGCAACTGGGTTGGACGAATCATGCTGGTATCAATCACGTGTGCTTGGTCACGCAGTTCGCCCAGCAGACCTCGTTCCAAATCAATGGCCTCTGCCAGATCGTGGCGCTGGTCCATCAACATCTCGCTGTGACCGACTTCAGACAAGGGATGCCGCCTGCGTGTTTCTGAAAAACGGCGAATCAGGGTGTCGGTGGTCGAGTCCAGAAATATCGAAGTGATCAATACCCCCTGTGCTTTCAGTGCCTCCAACTGTTTGGGTATCAGCGGGAGAGACCTCGCACTGCGTACATCCATGGCAATGGCCAGCCGAGGTGTCGATTCGGTTCGTTCCAAGGTAACCAAAGAGGTGAGCAATTCAGGGGGCAGATTGTCCACGCAGTAATAGCCCAGGTCTTCCAGCGCGTGCAGCGCCACCGATTTGCCTGAACCAGACATTCCGGTCAACAACACCAGGTGCAAGCTTTGGGATTTTGTGTTCATCTCAGCTGCCTTGTGTGTACAGCAGGTCACGGGCATGGGCCAAGGTGCTGTCCATCAAGCGTTCACCACCCAGCATGCGCCCTAACTCCTGCACCCGTTGTTCGCCAATCACTTCGTGAACCTGGCTGGTGGTGCGCATATCTTGAGTTTTTTTGTGAACGACCAAATGGTGGTCTGCGCAGGCAGCCACTTGAGGCAGGTGTGTCACGGCCAGCACCTGACGGTCCATGCCAAGTTGTCGCATCAATCGACCCACTGTCTCTGCGACAGCGCCCCCGACACCTGCGTCTACTTCATCAAAAATCAGTGTCTGAGTGCTGCCCAACTGGCTGGTGGTGACCGCAATGGCCAGTGCAATTCGTGACAACTCTCCGCCGGAGGCTACTTTGCCAATTGGGCGAGGAGTGCTGCCTGTGTGACCTGCGACCAAAAACCCCACCTCTTCCAGACCGCTTTGCATGGGTTCTGCCGCGGTATTCAAGCTGACTTCAAATTGACCGCCCTGCATGCCCAGTCCCTGCATGGCTTGCGTGATGGTCTGGGCTAGGTTCGGCGCACTCGCTTTACGTGCTCGTGTCAGTAAACCTGCCTGTTGGGCATAAGCCTGCCAAGTGGCCTCTTGGGCTTGCTCTAGTTTCTGCAAGTCGGCAGAGGCATCCAGTTCGGCCAATTCTGTGCGCCACTGTTCCAGCAAAGTTGGCAGCTCTTGTGGTGCTCGCTTGTAACGCCGTGCTAAAGACATCCATAGACTCAAGCGGTCGTCAAGTTCGGCCAGGCGCTGCGGGTCCAACTCGGTTTTTCGAAGATATGAATGAAGGGAATGCACCACGTCATCTAACTGCGCCATGCTTGAAGATAAAACATCCTCTAGCCCTCTGAAATAGGGCTCAATATGCTCTTGTTTTTGAAGTAAGTCGAGTGCGCATCCCACCCGGCTTCTGGCGCTGTTGTCATCTTCGTCAAGCAACTGCAGCGCCGTTTGAGCCGCTTCCATCAGGTCTTGTGCGTTGGCCAGTCGGGTGTGATCTTCGTTGAGTTGGGCCCATTCTCCAGCAACCGGACGAAGTTTTTCCAGTTCGCTCACTTGCCAGTTCATGCGCTCACGCTCGTTGAGCAAACTGGACTGTGCCGCTCGCGCCCGGGTCAATTGGTCTTGAGCGCTGCGCCACTGGTGCCAGGCGTGGGAGGTTGCCGTGGTGGTGACCTGCGCGTAGGCATCGAGCAGGGCGCGCACGGCGTCGGCCCTCGTCAGACTCTGCCAGGCGTGCTGGCCATGGATGTCCAGCAGTTGCTCTCCAAGCGCGCGCAATTGGGTCGCCGTGGCTGGGCTGGCGTTGATCCATGCCCGGCTTTTCCCCAGGTTGTCCACAGTTCGCCGCAACAGCAATGTCGCTTCTTGATAGAAACCCTGCTCACTGAGCCAACACAATACCGTGTCTGTGGCATCAAATTCAGCACACACTTCAGTGCGTGTGGCACCTTCTCGAATCACATTCACATCGGCCCGACCGCCTGTCACCAACTGCAGCGCGTCAATCAGGATCGATTTGCCGGCCCCGGTCTCTCCGGTCAGCACGGTAAATGCCTGAGCGAATTCCAGATCCAGCTCATCGACGATGACAAAGTCGCGCAAAACAATGCGTTTGAGGCTCACGTTGCGGTCACTCCTTCGTTCCAGTGCAGTTTTTCTCTCAGCGTGTCAAAGTAAGACCACCCCTTGGGGTGCAGGAACCGCACGTGATGGTCGCTTCGCGTGACTTCAATGCGGTCGCCGTGCAGCAGTGAAGCCAGCGATTGTGTATCAAAGCTGGCACTGGCATCTCTTCCTGCTACTATTTCAATAGCTATCTTCGAAGTGTTTGCGAGGACTATAGGCCTATTTGATAATGTATGTGGGGCAATCGGTACCATCACCCACCCTGGAATGGAAGGGTGTAACAGAGGCCCGCCAGAAGACAAGGCGTAAGCGGTTGACCCGGTGGGTGTGGCGATGATCAGGCCATCTGCCCGTTGATTAGCCACAAAATGGCCATCCACTTCAACTCTCAACTCCACCATGCCCGAGGCAGCGCCCCGGTTGACGACCACGTCGTTCATCGCCATGGCTTTGAATACGCATTGGCCGTCGCGCATGACTCGCGCGTTTATCAGACTGCGGTGGTCTTCGACGTAGTCGCCTTGCAACATGGGCTTCAGGCTCTCGGCGAAATTGCCGTAAGTGATGTCTGTGATGAAACCAAGCCGTCCCTGGTTGATGCCGATCAAAGGAACGCCGTAGGCCGCCAATTGTCTGCCAATGCCCAACATGGTGCCGTCACCCCCCACCACCAGACCAAGATCACATTTGGCGCCAATGTGCGCCACGTCCAGCATCGGGTAACTGGTCAGCCCCATGTTGTGGGCAGTATCCTGCTCGATGGACACTTCGCAGCCCTGGTCATCCAGAAAATCGATCACTGCTTCCAGGGCTCGACGAGAAGCCGTACCAGAACCGCTAGAGGCGACGGTCTGGTATTTACCGATCAAGGCGACGTGATGAAAATTTGACTTCATTTGCAAATTACATCACTAAAGTGATGTACGCCAGAAAAACTGGCGGAATAAACCCGAGGTTATCGAAAAAATGAACACGATTTCAGAAATTTTGGAGTCGTGCTCTCAGCCGCTGGTTGCGTTGCAAAGTTGAAGTGTTGGGCAACATTTCGTTGCTGTGTAAATTCGACAATTTTTTATCTCCGCCACCTGCAGCATTACACCCGTGAACAAAGTCACCTTGTATGCCGCCAAGGTGATTTGTACATCAACACTTCCAATCGTCAGGCCTGACGGAGATATTCATTCACCGCTGTGCGTTCACATCTGCCACTGCCAGTGCCGTCATGTTGACCACACGGCGCACCGTGCTAGAAGGGGTGAGCACATGTGCCGTGGCTGCCGCCCCCAGCAGAATCGGTCCGACGGTGACGCCGTTGCTACCGGTCACCTTGAGCACATTGAACAAGATGTTGGCTGCATCCAGATTTGGGCAGATCAGGATGTTGGCGGCACCGCTCAGGGTGTTTTCTGGCAGGCTGGCATGTCGGATTTCTTCGGACAAGGCCGCATCGCCCTGCAACTCGCCGTCGCATTCAATGTCGGGGCAAGCGGTTTTGAACAAGTTGCGCGCCAGCTGCATTTTTTTAGCAGAAGCACGGGTAGAAGATCCGTAATTGCTGTGCGACAAAAACGCTACTTTGGGTGCCAGCCCAAAGCGCCTGACTTCGGTGGCGGCCATTTTTGCAATGCTTGCGAGTTGCTCCGCGCTGGGGTCTTCATTGACATAGGTGTCGGCGACAAACAGGCTGTGACGCTCCAGCATCAGGGCATTGAGCGTGGCAAAGTTGGCAACACCGGGTGCGCGTCCGATCACATCGCGTACATGGTCAAGATGAACATCGAAGCGCCCATGCAAGCCGCACAACATGGCATCGGCATGGCCCAGTTTGACCATCAGCGCTGCAATGGTGGTCGTACTGCGGCGCACTGCTGCTTTGGCAGCTTCCGGGCTGACACCATCGCGGCCTTTGAGCTGGTGGTAAGTTTCCCAGTATTGACGGAACCTCGGATCATCTTCCGGGTTCACCACGTCCACGTCCTTGCCTAATTCCAGGCGCAGGCCAGCCTTGGAGATGCGCGCTTGCATCACTGCCGGGCGGCCAATCAAGATGGGTCGAGCAAGGTTACCCTCGACGACAAGTTGAGCGGCGCGAAGCACCCGTTCGTCTTCACCTTCGGCGTAGGCCACCCGTTTTGAGGCCGCTGGCGCATTGCGGGCCGCATTGAACACCGGTTCCATCAGCATGCCAGTGGAGTAGACAAAGCGAGCCAGTTCGCGGCGGTACGCATCCATGTCTTTGATTGGGCGTTTGGCCACGCCGGATCTTTCAGCGGCCGCGGCCACAGCCGGTGCTATGCGCAAGATCAGCCGCGAGTCAAACGGTTTGGGGATGATGAAGTCAACTCCGAAGGCCAGTTCTTGTCCTGCATAAGCGTGGGCTACTTCTTCGCTGATGTCGGCCTTGGCCAGCGCAGCAATCTCGTGCACACACGCGAGCTTCATTTCCTCGGTAATTTGTGTTGCACCGCAGTCCAGCGCGCCGCGGAAGATGTATGGGAAACAAAGGACATTGTTGACCTGGTTGGGGTAGTCGCTGCGCCCAGTTGCAATGATGCAATCCGGGCGGACGGCACGGGCCAGCTCCGGTCGAATTTCGGGCTCGGGGTTGGCCAAGGCCAGGATGATGGGGCTAATGGCCATGGTTTTGACCATGTCTTGTGTCAACACGCCTGCGGCAGAGCAGCCTAGAAACACGTCTGCACCATTGACGGCATCCGCCAGTGTGCGGGCAGATGTCTCTTGCTCAAAGCGTGCTTT
>CAIOAQ010000445.1 GCA_903856025.1 uncultured beta proteobacterium | reverse complement strand
GTGGCCCAGTCTTTTTCCAATGCTGCAATTTGTTGTTCGCGGGTCACAGGTTCGGTGGTGTAAGTCGGCATGAGGTCACTCCTAAGTTGATAAAACAATAGACATTTGAAGCGCTTGGCTTACGGTGCCATGGAGGTTATTCTATGTCTTATAGAAGACTAAATTTAAATCTTATGTCTTATACAAGACTTTTTTTTAATTGAATAAAATCATAGTCTTACAACGACTATCCTGCAATATGAAACGTATTATTGGATTTTTGAAATTTTAATCCGCACAAAATTTATATAAATACCATATTACGAAATGTAAATTTCATAATACAAAATTAAAATTGATCTGCGTATCGTAAAAATTCCCACGCACTGACCGATTGGCTATAGCTGTCCCATTCCTGTCGCTTGAGTTTCAGGAATTGATCGCAAAATTCGGTGCCCAACGCGTCCATCAAGGGTTGGTTGGCGGCCAACGCATCCAACGCCAACCCCAAATCACGCGGCAACCTGTCGGGCATGGACTGACCAGACGCGAAGCGCTCGTATAAATCTTCATCGCACGGCATTGGTGCATGGAGTTGTCGCTCCATCCCGTCCAACCCGGCCGCCAAGGTCGCCGCGATGGCGGCATAGACATTGCACGACGGATCTGGCAGACGCCACTCCAACCGCCCGGCGACAGTCCGCACCACACAAGTACGGTTGTTGTCGCCAAACGCTTTCCACACCGGAGACCAAGTGGTGCCAGAAGCACTGTGACTGCAGGCCAGACGTTTGAAACTGTTCACTGTGGGCGCGCAAATGGCGCTCAGGGCATCCGCATGATGGAGCAAGCCTGCGGTGAATCGGTAGGCATCATGACTCAGTTGCAGCGGGTCATTTGGTTCGTGAAAAACAGCCTTGCCGTTTGCATCGGTCAGGCTGATGTGAAAGTGCAATCCACTTCCAGGCGCGTCAGCAAAGGGCTTAGGCATGCAACTGAACAGGCTGCCATGCCGTTGAGCCACTGCGTGAGCGGTCATTTTGAACAACATGTAGCGGTCTGCAGCCGCGAGCGCTTCATCAAAGCGGTAGTTGATTTCGTACTGGCCACAAGCATCTTCGTGGTCCATTTGTTGCAACTCAAACCCCAAAGCAGTCAGGGAATGACGCATATCTTCCAGAAATTCACGATTGCGGTAGATCGCCTTCAAGTCATAAGAAGGCTTGTCCAACTTGTCCTGTGCGTCTGCCCTGCCCCATTGACCATTGGCATCTTGCTTCAACAGGAAAAATTCTGGCTCAATGCCCACCCAAAGCGTCAGCCCCTTGGCCTTGAGCTTGGCCAACTGGCTTTTAAGCAATTGGCGCGAGCAGGTGGCCAAGGGCTGGCCACCCGCATAGCCATCACACACCGCATGGACTACGCCTGGCATGAAAGGCAACGCACGCAAAGAATCTATCTGCACACGCCCGTAGTACTCGCTGCGTGCACCATAGCGACCCAAGCCGGTCCCCCAAATACTTGGCCCGGCAAAACCAGCGCCCTGGTCCACCCACTCAGGCAAATTATCTATCGGCACCAGTTTGCCTTTGGCCACACCGTGCAAGTCGCAGAATTGCGTCAGGATCGAATGGATGCCTTGGGCTTCAAAACTGCTGATGATTTGGTCATAGGTGTTCATGGATAATTCGTGTTGTAGTCCCCGTAAATCATGCGCAAGCTGCTACTATAAATATAGTGATTACGAATCCATTCAGGGGAGATCGATGTAAATATCTGATTCTTCAAACTGCAAAAAACAAAGGGGGCATTGCTGCCCCCTTCTGTTCACGAGCCTAAGAGGCTTAAAAGTTCACGATAGCTTGTAAACCGAAGACATCGTTGGAATTGCGGTAAGTTTGATCGCCGAAGTTGTAAAAGGTTGGCAAGGTCGAATGATCACGACGATATTCAGCACGCAACGCCACATTCGTTGTCAGGCGATAGGTCGCAGCGAAGGAAAGGGAATAACGATTGGCACCCTTGCACTCACCAGCCGTCGGATCGCAGGCTGAATCAGGACCAAATCCATTAAGACCGTCGCTAACAACATTGAACGTACCGCCACCGTTCTTGTCATTTTGAATGTAATCCGCGCGGGCAGCCAACGTCAGCTTAGGTGTGACACGCTGAGATGCCATGGCTGACAAACCCCACCACTGAGCGTCGCCACCATTGATAGCTGCATCGGCCTGGCGACCGATTGTTGCCTGCAAATTGCCACTGAAGTCACCCCGTGTATACCAACCATCAATCTCGAATTGGTCAAGGCGATTTGTGCTGCCATCTGCTTTCGCCAAATTTGCAACCTGACCTTCATAGCCGGTGAATTCAACACCCCAGAATTCAGACTGAGCATAGGTTGCGTTGTAGACAAACAGTGGTTGCTTATTTGATTTCGGACCGCACGGGCCGGCAGTGCCGGTCGCGCTAGGGCCTGTCGTGCTGAACACAGGGCATAGGTTGTCATTACGCGCCGCATTGGCATTCGCCAAGAACAATTTGGTTTCCCAAGGGCCCCGCGTGATGTCCAGGCCAGCACCCGTATAGGTTGTCATGCCGGTGAAATCAAACAGCATGTTTTTGGTGATGAAATACTCGGCAAAGCCAGGGTAAAGCATATTCGACGTCACGTTGTTGGCACCAGCAAAGGTGTTCACATACGGCTGATAACCAGACACATCGGGCATTTGTCCAACAACCAAGCGAGTCTGTGCGTCGGTCAACGGAATCGATGCCGATGCCTCATGCACGATGTTGCCAAAGTTGTATTGCGCACCAGCACTCTTGCTTGGTGCCAACGTCAGACGGAACTTGGTGCCGCCATCATCCATCTCTTTTTGCACATCCAGATACGCCATACCAAAGTAGGAGTTGTCATAGGAATACGCCTCGCCACTGCCGTTGATGCTGCTGAAATTATTCAGGAAGGCAAAAGACGACGTGCCCTTTGCTTTGTTCACCATATAAACCGGATCAAATCCGCCGCTGATACGCAGGCCCTTGACACCCGCCGTGATTTGCTGATCAATGATTGCATCTACCTTGACTTTGACCTGGTTGAAATCCTCAGGATCAACCGGCGGCACTTGGCCATTGTCAGCCGATGAGACTGGAGCGCTAGCGTTTGGCGCAATCATCGCTCTAAGCTGATTGATTTGAGCCTTAAGCTCTTGTATTTGGCTTTGCAATTCGGCATTGCTCTGGGCACTGGCTAGCATAGGAAATGCCAGCACTACCGCAAACGCTACTTGATTTAGTTTCATATTCATCGCTCCTAGTTAAGTTACTTTCTTGACGATCAGTGTCATTCGATCATCCAATCACTCACCCATAGTTCAGGCAGCAACCGCCTGTCCCGTTCCTTCTCGGTATGCGGCCGCCTGCTCAGCCGCACGTCGTGTTTCTTGACGTGACAACCAAAGGCTACCTGCCAATACGCCAATCGATACCACCGCTACAGTGATGGTTGCAATCGCATTGATGGTGGGGTTGAGCCCCAGCCTGGCGCGCGACAAAATCACAATCGGCAAGGTGGTTGAACCCGGTCCGGACAGGAAGGCTGTGGCAACCACATCATCCAGAGACAAGGTAAATGTCAGCAACCATGACGACATTAACGCCTGCGCAATCATTGGCAGCGTCACCAGAAAAAACACTTGAAACGGCTTGCAGCCCAGATCCATCGCTGCCTCTTCAAGAGATTTGTCCATTTCCATCAAACGTGACTGAATCACCACCGCGGCATAGGCCATCCCCACTGAAGTGTGACCTGCCCATATCGTCAAAATGCCCCGGTCTGGCCAGCCAAACAATCCCTCACACATGACAAAAAACAACAGCAACGACAAGCCGGTAATCACTTCAGGCACCACCAGCGGCGCGTTGATGTGGGCCGCGAATACCGTACGTCCCGTGAAGCGCTTATAACGAACCAAGGCAAAAGCCGCAAAGGTGCCCAGCAGCACGGAGGCAGTCGCACTCATCAATGCAACTTTAAGCGACATGAGAAATGCGTCTACGACCTCGGCATCATGCGCAATGACACCGTACCACTTGAAGGTAAAACCACCCCACAGCGTCACCATTTTTGAATCATTAAACGAAAAAATGATCAGAGTGAAGATAGGCATGTAGAGGAATATGTAGCCTGCAGTCAGCCAAGCTTTTCCGAGTCGACTAGACATTATTCATACTCCCCGTGGACTGCCGGAATCGGCTTGATATTTATTGAAAATCGCTAACGGCACCAGGATCAACACCACCATGGAAACCGCCACCGCCGAGGCCATGGCCCAGTCGTTGTTACTGAAAAACTCGTCCCATAAAACGCGACCAATCATCAGCGTACTAGGTCCGCCCAACAATTCAGGAATCACGTATTCGCCCATGCTGGGAATGAACACCAGCATTGACCCTGCAATGATGCCGTTTTTGGATAACGGAATCGTCACCAACCTGAAGGTTTGCCATGGTGTTGCGCCCAGGTCTTTGGCGGCTTCAATAAGACGCAAATCCATCTTCACAAGGTTGGCATAAAGCGGAAGGATCATGAAGGGCAAGTACGCATAAACCATACCTACAGTCATGGAAAATCCGGTATACATCATCTTGATCGGCTCGTCGATGATGTGCAACCAAATCATGAGATTGTTGAACACACCGTTGTCATCGAGTAAACCCTTCCACGCATAAACCCGCAGCAAATACGAGGTCCAGAACGGCAGCGACACCAACATCAATAAAGCCGGACGTATATTGGCCGGTGAACGAGCCATGAAGTACGCAAACGGGTAGCCCATGAAAAGGCAGATGACCGTGTTGAGTGCTGCAAACTTGATCGACGACCAGTAGGTATCGATGTAGAGCCTGTCAGATATGAGAAACAAGTAGTTTGACAGCTTGATTTTGATCAGAGCCACACCGTCTGCATAACTGAACATGTCCTGAAATCGGATGCCATCGGACTCTGATACGCTGATTTTGAGCACTACCAAAAAAGGGATGCTGGCAAGCAGGATCAGAAAAATATACGGAATGCCAATAACTGTGCGCCGACCCCAGTCTCGACTAAGGAAGCGTACCAACGCGCTACCTGTGATTTTTCGTGTAATTGCCATGGTATTTAGTGCTTCAGTTGTTAGCTGGTCAACACGACCACGTCACTGCCATCCCACCAAGCGTATACGCGCTGACCCCGCACAAGCTGCTTGTCTTCATGACGAGCAGAATTCTCGCGGGTGGCCTTGATCGCCTTGCCGCTGTCGAGTCTGACGTGAAACAGGGTGAACTTTCCGAAATAGGCAATCCCTTCGATGATCCCACCCGTGCAGTTATGCCCATTTTCAGCTGCCGATTCACGTTGATCTATCGTGGGCTCATTTGCTTGCAAACAGATTTTCTCAGGCCGTACAGCAACTGTTGCCTGCATTCCAAGCGTGCCAGTAATACCGTGACTGACATAGTGTCGACATTCCGGCGAG
>CAIOAQ010000444.1 GCA_903856025.1 uncultured beta proteobacterium | reverse complement strand
CGTGACCTCGTCGGCTTTGGCAGACGCAACATGGACGTGGACAGCGCCGATCTGATCGCCGACGTGATCTACCAGATTGGCGCGCTCCAGGGCCTGGCGACAGCAGCGGGCACCACCGTGCGCTACGTCAAACCGCATGGCGCGCTCTACAACACCATCGCCCACGACGCGCGTCAAGCCAGCGATGTCATCACCGCCATTCGCGAGATCGACCCCAGCCTGACGCTGGTGGGGCTGGCGGGTTCGCCGCTGCTGCGCTGGGCGCAAGAGCAGGGCCTTCACGTGGTGGCCGAGGCCTTTGCCGACCGCGCCTACACCCCAACCGGTGCGCTGGTGTCGCGCCGTGAACCCGGTGCCGTGTTGCATGATGCCGGGCTGATTGCCCAGCGCATGCTGCGTCTGGTTTGTGAAGGGGTGATCGAAGCCATTGACGGCAGCCGGGTCGCGATCCAGGCCGACTCCATCTGCGTGCATGGTGACAGTCCAGGTGCCGTAGCCATCGCGCGCCAGGTGCGCGACCATCTGACGCAGGCCGGGGTGAACATCGTATCGTTTGCAGGTGTGTCGGCATGATGCGTTTTTTGCCCGTCAATTTGAATGCCCTGTTGGTGGAGCTGGACAACCTGGAGCAGACCCTGGCCCTGCTGGCCTCGCTCAAGAGTGACCCGATTGCTGGCGTTGAAGACCTGGTGCCCGCCGCCCGCACGATTCTGGTCAGCTGGCGCACAAGCGCCTGCACCCGCGCCGACCTGGTGCGTGAGATCAGCCAGCGCGATGTCAGCGCCTGCGCCCAGCGCAGCGGCACGCTGATCGAGATTCCCGTGCATTACAACGGCGAAGACCTGGCCGATGTGGCCGAGCTGCTGGGCATCACACCCGAAGAAGTGATTCGCCGCCACACCGGCAGTGAGTACACCGTTGCCTTTACCGGCTTTGCGCCGGGCTTTGCCTACCTGAGCGGCGGTCACCCCAGCTTCAACGTGCCGCGCCGCAGCACGCCGCGCACCCGTATTCCCGCTGGTGCGGTCGGGCTGGCGGGAACTTTCAGCGGGGTCTATCCGCAGGCCAGCCCGGGCGGCTGGCAGATCATTGGTGTCACGCCCACGGCGATGTGGGACCTCTCGCGCGACATGCCCGCGCTGCTGCAGCCCGGTTACCGGGTGAGGTTTGTGGATATTGCTACCAATTCGATAGTTGGTTGCGCAGAATCCACGAGGGCTACAAGCCAAAAGTTCATAAATTCATGGCCTGTGCATGAAGGGCGCCCAGAGGCGGGGAATGCGGCACTCGAAATCCTTTCCCCCGGCCTGCAAACCCTGTTTCAGGACCTGGGCCGTAGCGGCCAGGCCGGGCAGGGCGTGTCGGCCTCTGGTGCCATGGACCAGGCCGCACTCAAGGCTGCTAATCGACTAGTGGGCAACGCCTCTGGCAGCGCCTGTCTGGAAACCGCCAGCGGTGGCCTGCGCCTGCGCAGCCGGGGTGACACGGTGGTGGCGGTGACCGGGGCCGATGTGCCCCTCACGGTGACCAGCGCCAATGGCCACCACTGGCAGGCTGCACGTTACCAGCCGCTGGCGTTGACCGAGGGTGATACCTTGAGCATTGGCCAACCGCAGGCAGGCCTGCGCAGCTACTTGGCGGTGCGCGGCGGTTTTGCTGTGGCCCCGGTCCTGGGCAGCAGCTCGACCGACACGCTGGCACATGTCGGCCCGCTGCCGTTGGCGGTGGGTGATGCGCTGGTGATTCAACCCGTTTTACATGGTGCCGTGGTGGGTCAGCCCGAGGAGCCGCCCACTGACCTGCCCACAGCGCAAGACGTGGTCACGCTGGACGTGGTGCTGGGCCCGCGCACCGACTGGTTCACCCCCGAATCGCTGGAGCGTTTGCGCAGCCAGCTGTGGCAAGTGACGCCGCAGTCCAACCGCATCGGCCTGCGGCTGGCGGGCGAGGTGGCGTTGACGCGTGCCGTGACGGACGAATTGCCCAGCGAAGGCACCGTTTGGGGCGCGATCCAGGTGCCCCCCAGCGGCCAGCCAGTGCTGTTCCTGGCCGATCACCCGCTCACTGGTGGCTACCCGGTGATCGGCTGTGTGGCCAGCTACCACCTGAACCGGGCCGGGCAGATTCCGGTCAACGCCTGGGTGCGCTTCAACCCTGTTGGTGATTTTGAGCCGATCACCCTTGCAACGCCGTGCCACTCCATTGATTCCAAGAGAGACCTGCTATGAAAAAAGTACTGATTGCCAATCGGGGCGAGATTGCCGTGCGCATCATCCGCGCCTGTGCCGATTACGGTGTGAAATCCGTGGCCGTGTATGCCAACCCCGACCTCGATGCCCTGCATGCCCGCATGGCCGACGAGGCCTATGGGCTCGATGGCGACCGCCCTGTTGATACCTACTTGAACATCGAAAAACTGCTGGCCGTGGCCGCACGCAGTGGGGCTGATGCGGTGCACCCCGGCTATGGGTTTCTGTCTGAAAGCGCCACATTTGCGCAAGCGGTGATCGACGCGGGCCTGCTCTGGATCGGTCCCTCACCCGCCGCCATTGCCCGCCTGGGCGACAAAGTGCAGGCGCGCAAGATTGCCCTCAAGGTAGGTGCCCCGCTGGTGATGGGAACCCCCGAGCCGGTCAAGGATGCCAGTGAGGTGTTGGCCTTTGCCGAGCAGCATGGCTTGCCGGTCATCATCAAGGCGGCGTTTGGCGGCGGAGGTCGCGGCATGAAAATCGCCTGGCGCATGGACGAGGTGGCCGAGTTGTATGAGTCCGCCGTGCGCGAGGCCATCACCGCGTTTGGGCGGGGTGAGTGTTTTGTGGAGCAGTACCTTGACTGCCCGCGCCACATCGAGGCACAGGTGCTGGCCGACCAGCACGGCCAAGTGCTGGTGCTCGGCACACGCGACTGCTCGCTGCAGCGGCGCAATCAAAAGCTGGTGGAAGAAGCACCCGCGCCGTTCCTTAGCGATGCACAGCGCAGCCGCATTCACCAAGCGGCGCATGACATCTGCGCCGAAGCCGGTTACACCAGCGCGGGCACGGTGGAGTTCTTGCTCAGCGGCAGCGGTGCCATTTCTTTTCTTGAAGTCAACACCCGGCTGCAGGTGGAGCACACCGTTACCGAGCAAACCACCGGCATTGATCTCGTGTTGGAGCAACTGCACATTGCTGATGGCCATGCGCTCAGCATCACCGAGACCCCTGCGCCACTGGGCCACGCTTTTGAGTTCCGCATCAACGCCGAGGATGTGGGGCGGGGCTTTTTGCCGTCGCCGGGGCTGATCACCACCTTTGCCGCGCCCTCGGGGCCGGGGGTGCGGGTGGACAGCGGGGTTGCGTCGATGTCCACCGTGCCGGGCACGTTTGACTCGCTGATGGCCAAGCTGATTGTTACCGGGGCAACACGCCAGCAGGCCATTGCCCGCGCGCGCCGGGCGCTCAAGGAGTTCCGCATTGAAGGTGTTGCCTCGGTGCTGCCGTTTCACCGGGCGGTCATGGATCACCCGGATTTCATCTCCGAAGCTCCGTTCAAGGTACATACACGCTGGATCGAGACCGAATTTACCAACACCCTGGCGGCTGCCGCCCGCGCTGAACCGGCACCGGATGCCAGCCTGTTTCGCACCACCATGGAAATCGATGGCCGCCGCGTCACGCTTGCCTTGCCTGCCGAGTTGCTGCGTGGTTTACAGTCCCCGGGCGGT
>CAIOAQ010000443.1 GCA_903856025.1 uncultured beta proteobacterium | reverse complement strand
CGCCCAATGAGGGACGTTGGGAAAAAATTGAGCAACTGGGTGCGGTGCGCATTGGCAACGATGTTGAAATTGGTGCAAATACCTGCATCGATCGCGCTGCGCTGCAGGACACGGTGATTGAAGACGGTGTCAAGCTCGACAACCTGGTCCAAATCGGGCACAACGTGCACGTGGGGGCGCATACCGCCATGGCTGGCTGTGTCGGCGTCGCAGGCAGTGCCAACATTGGGGCGCATTGCACCGTGGGTGGTGGTGCCATCGTGCTGGGTCATTTGACTTTGGCGGATGGTGTGAATATTTCGGCAGCAAGCGTAGCCACACGCTCCATATTGAAACCTGGCCATTACACCGGCATGTTTCCGATTGACGACAATGCCACCTGGGAAAAAAATGCAGTTTCCCTAAAGCATTTGGCTAATTTGCGTGACCGTATCCGTGTACTGGAAGCCCAGTACAAAATCGAACAAAATTCAAACAAAGGTTGAAACAATGGACATCTACAAGATTTTGACCAAATTGCCGCATCGATACCCCTTTTTGTTGGTGGACCGGGTGCTGGAAATTGAAAAAGGCAAGACCATCAAGGCGCTTAAAAACGTCACCATCAACGAACCATTTTTTCAGGGGCATTTTCCCCACCGCCCCGTCATGCCAGGCGTGTTGATGCTCGAAGCCCTTGCGCAAGCTGCTGCCTTGCTGGCATTTGATGCCATGGATTCCGCTGCCACCGAGGATTCTGTCTATTACTTTGCCGGCATGGAAGGTGTGCGCTTCAAGCGACCTGTGGAGCCGGGTGACCAATTGATTCTCGAAGTAGCGCTGTTACGCATGAAGGCTGGCATATTCAAGTTTCATAGCCGCGCCTTGGTGGATGGTGAAGTGGCTGTTGAAGCTGAACTCACCTGTGCTATTCGCAAAATTGCCTGAGGTACACGCAGTGACAGCCATTCACGCCACGGCCTTGGTTGATCCGGCTGCCGAATTGGACAGCTCGGTCACCGTCGGCCCCTACACGGTGATCGGTCCCAACGTCAAAATTGGTGCTGGCACGACCGTTGGCCCGCATTGTGTGATCGAGGGCCACACCACCATTGGTCAGGACAACCGGATTTTCCAGTTTGCATCGCTTGGTGCCATTCCGCAAGACAAAAAGTACGCTGGTGAGCCGTGTGAATTGATCATTGGCAACCGCAACACCATCCGCGAATTTTGTACCCTCAACATTGGTTCTCCCGGTGATGTGGGTGTGACCCGCGTGGGCGACGACAACTGGATCATGGCCTACTGTCACATTGCGCACGATTGCCTGGTTGGCAACCAGACCATTTTTGCCAATAACACGCAATTGGCTGGGCATGTGCACGTCGGTGATTGGGTCATTTGTGGTGGTTTCACCGTGGTGCACCAGTTTGTGCGTATTGGCGCGCACAGCATGACCGCCATGTGCACGCTACTGTTTGCGGACCTGCCACCGTTTGTCATGTGTCAAGGGCAACCTGCGACGGCGCGATCCATGAATTTTGAAGGCCTGCGTCGCAGAGGTTTTTCGCCCGAACGCATCAGCGCCGTCAAGGCCATGCACAAGGCCTTGTACCGCGACGATCTGACGCTTCAACTGGCCCGTGAACGCATCGCAGAACTCGATAAAAACTGTTTTGATGCCACGCCAGATGTGCAGATGATGCTCTCATTTTTAGAGCAAGTGTCGCCCCAGCGTGGCATCGTACGCTAGTCTGCCGGTGCGAGCCTGATGCGTGCAGCGCTGGTCGCGGGTGAAACCTCTGGTGATTTGCTGGCAGGCTTGTTGCTCGATGGCCTGAAACAGCGCTGGCCTGATCTGCAGTCGGCAGGTATTGGCGGCCCGCAGATGGCCAAGCGTGGTTTTGATGCCTGGTGGGCGCATGACAAGCTGTCGGTGCATGGTTTTGGCTGGGAGGTGCTGCGCCGTTACCGTGAAATTGTCGGCATCCGCAAGCAGCTTAAAGTCCGCTTGTTGCAGGATCACCCGGACATCTTCATCGGTGTAGATGCGCCAGACTTCAACCTTGACCTGGAAGCCGACTTGAAAGCCCAGGGCATCAAAACGGTGCACTTCGTCTGCCCCTCCATCTGGGCATGGCGGCCTGAACGGGTTGAAAAAATCAAGCGCAGTGTGGATCACGTGTTGTGTATTTTCCCGTTCGAGCCCGCCTTGCTTGCCGCACATGGCATTGCAGCGACCTATGTCGGCCATCCGCTGGCCAAGGTGATTCCGATGCAGCCCGATAGACCTGCGGCCCGTGCCATGTTGGGTTTGGCTCCGGATGCGTGTGTGGTGGCGGTGTTGCCGGGCAGCCGCGAGTCTGAGGTCGCCCATTTGGCATTTACGTTTTTTCAGGCTGTAGCCCTCATAAAACATGCGCAACCAGCTATTAAATTCATAGTTCCTGCGGTACCATCGCTCAAAGCAAAAATTGATTCTGCAGCAAGAGCTGCGGGTGTATTGGATGTGGTGCAGGTGCTCAGTGGCCAGTCCCATACCGCCTTGGCTGCCTGTGATGTGACGCTGATCGCCAGCGGCACGGCCACGCTGGAGGCGGCGCTGTTCAAGCGTCCCATGGTGATTGCCTATCGCATGGGGACACTGTCATGGCAAATCATGCGTCGCAAAAAACTGCAACCCTGGGTGGGCTTGCCCAATATCTTGTGCAGTGATTTTGTGGTGCCTGAACTGCTGCAAGATGCCGCTACGCCGCGCGCATTGGCTAATGAAGTTTTGCATTGGTTGAGTGCCATGACGAACCAGCCTGAGAAAATACGGGCTCTTGAACAACGATTTTCCGTCCTCCACACCGAGTTGCTGCGCGACACACCCACGCTTGCCGCCCAAGCCATTGCCCAAGTCCTTCATGCCTAAGTCTTCTGTCTCCCAAGTTGTAGTCAAGTCCAAAGTCGCGTTAAAGAAACGTGGTGTGGTCAGCCCGGCCAGTGTTCGGCAGGTTGCGCTGCAATGGAATGTGACCGGCCTGATCGCCGGGGTTGATGAAGCTGGCCGTGGCCCTCTGGCGGGTCCGGTGGTGGCTGCTGCGGTGATTCTGGACGAGCTCAACCCGATCCAAGGACTGGCAGATTCTAAAAAACTCAGCGCCCGCCGGCGTGAGCAATTGTTTGACGAGATTCGTGCGAAAGCCCTGTGTTTTGCTGTGGCTCAGGCCAGCGTCCAGGAAATAGATGACCTCAACATTTTGCAAGCGACCTTGCTGGCCATGCGCCGGGCGGTGGACGGTTTGCGCCTGGCGCCCAAGTTGGTGCTGGTCGACGGCAACCGTTTGCCTGTGCTGCCGATGCGCGCGGAGGCCATTGTCAAAGGGGATGCCCTGGTGGCAGCCATTTCGGCGGCATCGATTCTGGCCAAGGTGACACGTGACCGGTGGTGCGTCGAGGTGGAGCAGCAGTACCCCTTGTACGGTTTTGCCAAACACAAGGGCTACGGCACCGCCCTGCATCTGGCCGCCCTGCAGGCGCATGGTGCCTGCCCAGAGCACCGCACCACCTTTCGCCCCGTGACCGACGTGCTGGGTCGGGTCGTTGCATGAACGCACCTTTGTTGATCAGTTCGCGTGACAACGCGTTTGTGAAAGATTTGAAAAAACTCGCGCATGGCACCACCGAGTACCGCAAGCAGCAGCGTATCTGGGCGGAGGGTGACCACTTGTTGCGTGCCGCCTTACAGCGTGGCGTGCGGCCTGATGTTGGCGTCTTCTCTGAGTCTTATTGGACTCTAGCCACTGCAGAACATGCACATGCAGCTATTAAAAATATAGTCCTGTCCGACTCGCTTTACGATATGGTGAGTGCCCTGGAATCGCCCTCACGCATGGGTTTTGTGTTTAATTTGCCTGCGCCTGCCGCACTTCAGCCCCAGGCGGCCAGCGTGATTTTGGACCGGGTTCAGGATGCCGGTAACGTGGGTGCCATCTTGCGCAGCGCCTCGGCCTTTGGTTTCAAGCAGATCATTGCATTGAAAGGCACGGCAGCACTCTGGTCGCCCAAAGTCGTGCGTGCAGGGATGGGGGCGCACTGGGGCTTGCAGCTGATGGAAGGTATTGAACTGCCTCTGTTGGACGCACTCCAGGTGCCACTGGCGGTGACCAGTTCCCACCGAGGCAGTTATTTGCACCAGGCGCTCGCAAAAAAAGAACTTCCCATGCCCTGTGCCTGGGTGTTGGGGCATGAAGGGCAGGGCGTTTGTGCCGAACTGGAGGCGCTGGCCAGCCTGCACGTGCGCATTGCACAACCAGGCGGCGAAGAGTCGCTCAATGTGGCCACCGCCGCCGCCATTTGCCTGCACGCCAGTGCCACGGTCAAGTTGGCGTAGTCGCCGGACTTCGGGTTGACCCTCGGTTATAATTTTGATCAATTTCGCACCCGCGTACGCTCACAGCAGCAGTCCAAGCTCCTTCCCCGTTAATAGCCAACCAAGAGGGCACTCTTGCGCGTGTTTGGGCGTACCCGTAACCATTTCGGAGAACCCAGTGCTTTTGTCTCTCAAGGGAAACCACCCACCGGCCATTTTGGCACTCGCAGACGGCACGGTCTTTACTGGCAATTCCATCGGGGCAACCGGCTCCACTGTTGGTGAGGTGGTGTTCAACACCTCCATGACCGGCTACCAGGAAATCCTCACCGACCCGAGCTATTGCCAGCAAATCGTCACACTTACCTATCCGCACATCGGCAACTATGGTGTCAATGCGCAAGATGTGGAGTCTGACCGCGTTCACGCCGCAGGCCTGATCATCAAAGATTTGCCCATGCTGGCATCCAACTTTCGTTCGACTCAGACCCTGGATGCGTATTTGCGCGACCAAGGCACTGTGGCCATTGCCAACATCGATACCCGCCAGCTGACGCGTCAGTTGCGCACGCAGGGGGCTCAAAACGGCTGCATTCTGGCCTTGGCGCAGGGTGAGGTGGTGACACAAGCCGGGATCGATCGGGCTGTGGCGCTGGCCAAGGCTGCACCCAGCATGTCGGGGTTGGATCTGGCCAAGGTGGTAAGTGCCCAATTCGGATATGACTGGACGCAAACTGAATGGGAGCTTGCCAATCCTCAGTTGAATGGTCAACCCGGCTACGGTGAGCAGACGGCCTCGCGTTTTCACGTGGTGGCGTATGACTTTGGGGTTAAAAAGAACATTCTTCGGATGTTGGCTCAGCGCGGCTGCAAGGTGACCGTGGTACCGGCTCAAACCTCTGCAGCGGAGGCGTTGAAGCACCAGCCGGACGGTATTTTCCTGAGCAATGGCCCGGGCGACCCGGAGCCTTGCGACTACGCAATATCCGCAACCGCTGAGCTGATCGACAGCGGCATTCCGACCTTTGGCATTTGCCTGGGCCACCAGATCATGGCGTTGGCCTCGGGTGCAAAAACTTTCAAGATGAAATTTGGTCACCATGGCGCCAACCATCCGGTGAAAGACCTGGACAGTGG
>CAIOAQ010000442.1 GCA_903856025.1 uncultured beta proteobacterium | reverse complement strand
GAACTGAATTTCGTTTGACTCCACTACTAACATACATTTTTGAAAGGCGGCTTCGGGCCTTGGGGACTAAAAATGCCAAAACTGGATCAGCAGCGGGAATGACCGGTCTGGAGAACTCGGCGGAAATTCATGTCTCACGACAACCGTCCGGTTACGCGGCAGTGCTGAATTCTGACACGGGATGATTGCCGAAATTCGATTCTTCGATCTGCCTTCTCCAAACCTGACATTGGCAATGGCAGCTTGGCTGTCGGCAATGTGGCGATCAACCTAGATTCGGCAGTTCACCCGTGCATCGCAAGTCGGTCTGGCGGTAGCCAAGGCGGCAACGGGCGGGTGATTTTCGCCACTACGTAGTCCAGGAACGTCTTCCATCGGTCCGACTTAGGCAACTGCTCCGCAACAGCCCTTACATGACTGAGCGCCCCACGGATAACGTCGATGTGCGGTCCCGGAATCTCTCCCCCGTCGATCATGCGTTTGAGAGCGAGGTCTGCATCCGGCTCCACGCTCGCCGTGGTGCGCATGGTCGTCACCCCCCTGTGTCAGACTAGTTGTCGCCTCTCTCCTTTCTCAAGCGGACTTTCCGCCGAGGCGATAAATAATGAAACGAATAGCGTATTCCCCTGAATTCATCGAACAAGCATTACGTAAGGCGCGCGAGCGCGGTAATCTCACCCTGGCCGACGTTGCAGTTGACCTCAATGTTTCTCTGTCAACCCTTAAGGGGTGGCTGCGAGATGCTGCTAAGAAGGCAAGAGGGTTGCCACATGTGGCAACCCTCTTGCCGGGCGACCTTCCAGCCAAGGCTTGGGGTGCCCGCGAACGCCTACAGGCTCTCAATGAAAGCCATGCCCTAATCGGTGATGCCTTACATGCATGGTGCCGCGAGAAGGGACTGTACGCACACCAGTTGCAGACTTGGCGGGATGCCTTTTGTGCAACAGGTGAGCGCAGCGCCAAGCAAGACTTGAGCACCCTGCGTGAGCTGCAGGGCAAACACGATCAGCTGGAGCGGCAATTGCGCCGCAAGGACAAAGCTCTGGCGGAGGCTGCTGCGCTGTTGATATTGCAAAAAAAATTCCAGGCGCTGTGGGCGGACGAGGCATGATGAACTCCACCCTGCAGCGCCAAATCCTGTTGCCCTTGATCGAGCAGGCCATCGCTGATGGTGCCCGCCTGCAACAGGCCTCCACCCAAATTGGCCTGAGCGCTCGCACAGTACAGCGCTGGCAGCACCCGTGTGCCCTGGATGGTGACCAGCGTGTCAGCTCCCTGCGTGTGCACACCACGCCGCCCAACAAGCTCAACCAAGCTGAGCGCGACGCAGCCATGTCCTTGCTTAACAGCGAGGAGTTCAAAGATTTGCCACCCAGCCAAATCGTGCCTCGCTTGGCCGATCAGGGTCAGTACGTGGCCAGTGAAGCCACGATGTACCGACTGCTGCATTCAGCCCATCAGATGGGCCATCGACGCCTGGAGCGGGTCCCTCGCAAGGTCAGCAAGCCGCGTGCATTGGTGGCTACCCAGCCCGATCAAATCTATTGCTGGGATATCACCTATTTGCCCGCACCAGTGCGCGGAATGCATTTCTATCTCTACCTTTTTGTGGACATCTTCAGTCGCAAGATTGTCGGCTGGCAGGTATTTGATTGTGAAAGCGCGCAGCTCGCCGCCGATCTGTTGCGTGACATCTGCGAGCGCCAGGGCATCCCTGAGGGACAACTTACGGTGCATTCCGACAATGGCTCGCCGATGAAAGGCGAGACCATGCTCGCGACAATGCAGCGCCTGGGTGTCGCACATTCCCGCAGTCGCCCGTCGGTCAGTAATGACAATCCTTACTCAGAATCCCTATTTAGAACACTGAAGTACCGCCCTCAGTTACCACTCAAGCCCTTTAAAGACATCTTGCATGCGCGCCGCTGGGTGACGGATTTGGTCCATTGGTACAACAACGAGCACAGGCACAGCGCCATTCGCTTTGTAACCCCAACTCAGCGCCACGCAGGCCTTGACAGCCCAATGCTTGCTAAACGCTCCGACGTTTACGCCGCTGCGCGCCACGCAAACCCCAATCGCTGGTCAGGAGCGGCGCGCAATTGGAGCCCGATCAACGAAGTCCACCTCAACCCAAACACCCCAAAACCCACGGAGCAACACCACTTACCAAAAGCAGCCGGACAAACCAAAATAAATGCGACAACTAGCCTGAAAACGGCCGATAATCTGCTGGGAATCAGTAAGCGGGGTGACACTTACCTCAGGACCTTGTTGATTCATGGCGCGCGTTCGGTGATTTACAAAGCACCGCAGAAACCTGATGCCTGCAGTTGGATTAACGGTGTTGTCAATCGGCGAAATAAAAATGTTGCGGCTGTCGCGTTGGCCAACAAAAATGCACGAATTGTTTGGGCGCTACTGGCTCATGACCGGGAATTCCGACCTGATTACTCGACCGCCAAGGCGGCCACGTAACCAAGTCGGCGGATAAAGCAAAACGACAATAAAAGTAGGGAGTGAACTGAACCACCGATTGCTCAGGCGATCAAGAAGTGATGGCAAGACAGGTTAGACCGTGGTTGGCAAAGCCCGATAGACCCGCAGCACCCAGAGTGCGTGATAGCGACTGAGGCGCCAACCAGCGAATCCCATTAGGGGCAGTGGCCAAAAGTCACAAAAAAGTCCGAATGTACGGGTGCAATCTTTACCTTCGAGTCATCATGAATTGAAAGCTTGGCAAACCGGGAGCGTCCATGTACGGGTCTACAGAACTTCAAATTGCCAGCCCGATACCTGACATTGGCGCCGGTAGCCAGCCCCGTCAAAGCTTGATGCGAAATCGAGCAAAATTAAAGAATCTACACTGGGCCTTTGCCTTCAATGTTTGAGAATAGGCTGAAAAATTTATGATCCTCTTGGATCATGTGACGAACGACCACTTCGTTGACCAAGAATTCCAGCAGTGTTCCAAGAGTAACCACCTCGTCATCGGCTGGATGACGAAGCCCAAGGGCATGATCGATCAGTGTCTGGTGCAACTGGGCGTGTTCAGTAATGTGGGCGTATCCGGCTTGGGTAAGTATTTGTTCCTCATGGGCGAAGTGGGTCACGACGTGTGTCAACAAAGCGTCAAAGGCTGCATCGAATTGTTCTCGGAATTCGCCGCGCGTCGCGGCTTTACCAAGTAGAACGTTGGCAAGGCGAAAAAGTTCGCGGTGCTCCTGGTCAATCTCAGGGTTTCCACTTGCAAACGCTGCCTTCCAGGTTAGTCGAACGATAGATTGACCTGCGGAGGCGACTTCATCTAACGCCAGCGGTTCCTCGCTATGTGCCGATATTTCCACGGTATTGCCGCCAGCTTTCTTTGCGCGGTACATGGCGCCGTCTCCAATCCTCAGCAGGTCTTGCTCCGTATTGCCATGGTCCGGATAGATCGCAACGCCGATGCTGCACGAACATTGGATTGAAATATCGCCCGAAATGACGACTGGCTCTTGCAATGCGACGCGAATCTTCTCCGCAACGCGAAGAGCATCCTCGGGCGTGTATATGTTGCACAACAAAGCGACGAATTCGTCGCCCCCAATCCGGGCTGCTGAGTCACTCCCCCGCAGACAACCCTCTATCCGCAGCGCCACGGATTGCAGCAGCAAGTCACCCACCCCATGACCGTGCTGGTCATTGACCGGCTTGAATTTGTCCAGATCGATGAACAGTAGGGCCAGTCGCCCCTGCTCACGTCGGGCACGCGCCATCGCCTGGTGCAGGCGGTCATTGAAAAGGCGTCGATTGGGCAGCAGGGTAAGTGCATCGTGGAACGCCAG
>CAIOAQ010000441.1 GCA_903856025.1 uncultured beta proteobacterium | reverse complement strand
TGACGCCACGGTGCTGCAAGCCATGCACACTCCGGCCCTGCGAGAGCCGCTGGAAGCCGTTTGGGCCAATGAGGTCTTGCCCGTGCTGGATGCCGAGGGCAGCGGGGATGTGGCGCGTCGGTATCTGGACGAACTGCGTGAACGCCTGCTCAACCCCTTTCTGGCGCACCGTCTGGCCGACATCGCCAACGACCATGCGCAGAAAAAACGCCGCCGACTTGCCCCGGTGGTGGAGCGGGCCGAGCAACTGAACCTGGGTCTGGCTCAAACACAACTGCGGGCGGCATTGAACAGCAGTCTCTGATTCCGCTCGGCACGGATGGCCGCCTGATTTCATTTTCAACGCATGGGCACGCGCGATACTTGGGGCACCATTGACGAAGGAGCGTTCCATGTTTTTTGCCACCGACCTTGCCACCGTCACCCACGGCATCCAGCTGGCGGTTGCGCCGGTGTTTTTGCTCACGGCCGTGGCCGGCATGATTGGCACCGTGGCCGGGCGGCTGGCGCGCATCATTGACCGCGCCCGCCTGCTGGAAACCCGTGTGGATGCCAGCCCGGACAGTGACCCCATGACGGCTGAGCTCAGTGAGCTGCGGCAACTGCGTAAACGTGGTCGGCTGGTGAACCTGTGCATTGCGCTGCTGACGTTTTGCGCCATTCTGATCGGGCTGACCATCATGACCCTGTTTCTGGGTGAAACCACTGAACTGCAGATTTTTTACCTCGCCACGGTGCTGTTCCTGTCCGGGGTTACCTGCTTCTTGCTGGCTCTGCTGTGCTTTTTGGCAGAAACCGTGATTGCCACCCGTGTGTTGCGCTTTGCCCGGCGCAAGAAAACCACAGTCGAGCACACCGAAAACAGGCAAACCCAATGAGCTACTCGGCGCTGCCCACTGCGCAGGTGAAAATTGCGCCACCCTCACAGCAAAGAAATTCTGATGCCCATCTTGAAAATAGCCGCCTTCTCTGATGGTGATACCGGCGGTAACCCTGCCGGTGTGATGTTGGCCGAGATCCTGCCCAGCGATGCCGAGATGCAGCGCATCGCCGCCGAGGTCGGCTTCTCGGAAACCGTGTTTGCAGCGCCCACCGCCGCGGGCTGGCGGGTTCGTTATTTTTCGCCCGAAACTGAGATTCCGTTTTGTGGGCATGCCACGATTGCGTTGGGAGCGGCGTTGGCGCTGCAGCAGGGTGACGGCGTGTTTGCCTTGACGCTCAACCAGGCCCGCATCACGGTTCAAGGTCAGCGCAATGGCAGCCTGATTTCAGCAGCGCTGCAGTCGCCGCCTACCCGTAGCACTGCGGCTCCGGCAGATTTGGTGACCGCCGCGCTGGCCTTGTTTGGCTACCGTCCTGACGAACTTGATCCACGCCTGCCGCCCGCGCTGATCCATGCCGGGGCCGACCATCTGCTGCTGGCGCTGAACTCCCGCGCCGCATTGGCGGCCATGCATTACAACTTGGCTGCCGGTCGTCAGCTGATGCAGCAAGCCGGTGTGGTCACCATCATGCTGGCTGTGGCTGAGTCGCCACAACACTTTCATACCCGCAACCCGTTCGCCGCTGGAGGTGTGTATGAAGACCCGGCCACCGGCGCGGCCACAGCAGCGCTGGCCGGTTACCTGCGTGACAGGGCCTGGCCACATGGTGGTGTGATCGATGTGGTGCAGGGGGAAGACATGGGTATGCGATCCCGCCTGCGGGCTGAGATACCACCCGCGCCGGGCAGCTCGATCCGCGTGTCCGGCTCGGCGCGGATCATGTCGGCGTAGAAGCCTGCCTCATCGTGTTTTCTCAATTGATGCGCGTTTGGCCGATGTGCATCGGGGTCTCTACACGTCGTGACTCAGGCCGACGCGGCACTCAACTCCGTTCGTGTCCCCCGACCTTCGGTCTCCTCCTTGACCTCACTGCGCTGAATGCCACGCGACCTGAGTCGGTCGACACCCAACTGCGCAGGCAAGCTACAGCCGCGACAATGGCATGGAGACCGGAGCGCAGAACAAACCATGGCATCGCGGACTACGCCGTAAACTTTCGTGCCATGTTTGTGTCGCCTCACAAGGCGCCCGGCATCCCCGTTTGATTTCTCAGGACCCTCACCCATGGACACAACAACGCATGCATCACCGCAACCGCCAGACGGTTTGCCCACCTACCGCTTGCTCACCGGGCCGGACGACGCAACGTTTTGCCGCCGGGTCAGTGAAGCCCTTGCGCTGGGCTACCTGCTCTATGGCTCGCCGTCAGCTGCGTTCAATGGCGTGAATGTGATCGTGGCGCAGGCCATCGTCTGGCCCAGCATTCAAAATTCAAAGACATCTCACACCCCTCATTGATCCATTTTTGAAATACACCATGAAAAATATTTGCATTTACTGCGGCGCCAGTCCCGGGCGACTTGAGGCCTACGCCGATGGCGCTCGTGCGCTGGCCAAGGCGTTGGTGGATCGGGACCTGGGCCTGGTCTATGGTGGTGCCAGC
>CAIOAQ010000440.1 GCA_903856025.1 uncultured beta proteobacterium | reverse complement strand
TGATTGACCGCCTGACGCAAGTGGGTTTGCTGCTGTGCCGGGTCGATGCCAAGCGGGTGCGGCGTTACCAGGCCATGCCCGCCAGTGTGCACGCCTTGCCGCACTTTGAGTGCCAGAGCTGCCACCGCGACAGCCCGCTGGTGGGGACTTTGCAAGGCAATGCACTTGATCTGGAAGTGGCCGCGCAAAGCGCCTTGCAAGCGCTGAAGGCGCTGGGCTACCAGGGCTTGAGTCTGGATCTGGCGGTGCGCGGTGTGTGTGCGGACTGCGCCACTGCCGCAACGGCGGCGCCAGCGTCTGGACTTGGCACAGAAAGCACGGTGACAGCATGATCCAGACCCAGGCACTTGCCTTTCAATACCCCAACGGCCCCTTGCTGGCGTTTCCCGACGTGGACTTGCCGCAAGGCGCGGTGCTGTTGCTCCGCGGCCCCTCGGGTTGCGGCAAATCGACCTGGCTGGCGTTGGTGGCGGCGCTGGTGGCACCCACTGCGGGCACCCTCACGGTGGCGGGGCAGCCGTTGAATGATCTAAAAAAGATAGCGGCTGACGCTTGGCGCGCAAGGGCTATCGGCTTTTTACCTCAAAAGTTGCATTTGAGCGCCGCACTCACCGTGGCCAAAAACCTGTCGCTGGCGCAGTGGGCCAGCGGCATGGCAGAAGATCAGGCGACTGTCCATCAGGCGCTGGCGGCTTTGGGGGTTGGTGAACTGGCTGACCGCTTGCCCAGGCAACTCTCCGGTGGGCAAGCCCAACGCGTGGCGTTGGCGCGGGCCGTCTTGTTGAAACCCAGCGTGATTCTTGCGGACGAGCCCACCGCCAGCCTGGACGACGACGCGGCGCTGGATGCGGTGCAGCTGCTGCTGGCCACCGCGCAGGCGCAGGGTGCGTCGCTGGTGATCGCCACCCACGATGCCCGTGTGGCAGCCTTGATGCCGCCTGAGTTGGTGCAACAAAACCGTGTGCAGTCGCTCCAACTGTCGCGCCCGGTGAGTTCGCTGCAGCGTGTCGCATGATATATAAATTGGCTTCTAGCCCCCGTAAATAAAGCGCATACAGCTATGCAAACAATAGTACCTTGAGACCTTGATGAAGACACTTTCTCTGGCCTGGTCTTACCTGTGGTCGCGCCCCTTGAGTGCCGCGTTGAACCTGCTGTTGCTCAGCCTGGGGCTGGCCTCGATCACCTTTTTGACGCTGGTGTCCAGCCAGTTGAACAAGGCGTTTGAGCGCGACCTGCAAGGCATCGACTTGGTGGTGGGGGCCAAAGGCAGCCCGATGCAACTGATTTTGTCGGGCGTGTTCCACATCGACGTGCCGCCGGGCAACATCCCGCTCAAAGCCGTGCAAGAGTTGCAAAAGAATCCGATGGTGGCGCAGCTGATTCCGATCAGCCTGGGCGACAGCTTGCGCAGTTTCCGCATTGTGGGCACGTCCACCGACTACATCACCCATTACCAGGCCACGCTGGCGCAAGGACGGTTGTGGACACAGCCCATGGAGGTGGTACTGGGGGCCACCGTGGCGCGCAAGCTGGGGCTGGCCATGGGCAATACCTTTGTCGGCACGCATGGCTTGGGCGCAGGTGGCCATGTGCACGGTGACAGCACCTACACCGTGGTCGGCATCCTGGCCCCCAGCGGCAGCGTGCTGGACCGGCTGGTGCTGACCGACACCGCGTCGGTGTGGAAGGTGCATGAAGACTACACCGCCCTGGACGACGAAGACCGCCAGATCATGATGGACGAGCGCGAAGTCACCATGGCCTTGATTCGCTACAAATCGCCGTTGGCGGCCGTTACCTTTCCCCGTTTTGTGAACACCAGCACCGACATGCAGGCGGCCGCACCGGCGATGGAGATCACCCGGCTGCTCAGCATGCTGGGCCTGGGCACCGACGTGTTGCGGGCCTTTGCCGGGGTGCTGCTGCTCACTGCTGGCTTGAGCGTGTTCATCGCGCTGTGGAGCGCGGTGCGCGAGCGCCGGGGAGATCTGGCGCTGTTGCGCATGCTGGGTGCGCCGCCGCGCAAAGTGGCTGCCTTGCTGCTGCTGGAGGCGCTGTGGCTGGGTCTGTTGGCAGCTGCTTTAGGTGTGTTGGCGGGGCAGGGCATGGCGGCTGGCTTGGCTTGGTTGCTGCAGTTGGACAACTCGCTGTTGATCGGCGGCATGGCCTGGCCGACGGATTTGTGGGTGGTGCCCGTTGTGGCCTTGGTGGTGTCGCTGGTGGCGGCAATTTTGCCGGTGCTGGGGGCGTACCGTGTGAGTGTGTTGGAACTTTTACAAGGAAAAT
>CAIOAQ010000439.1 GCA_903856025.1 uncultured beta proteobacterium | reverse complement strand
CTCGGCGACCCTGTTAGTTTATCTCACCCCATGAAGACCTATTTTGAAATGACCTTCTATTTCATGCATTGTTTGCATTTATACTCCGTTCAAAATTAGAACAAAGTAAAAGTTATTGGAAGAAGTCGGTCAGCCCCCAACTGTCACACGCCTGAATGGCGCATGGATTAGGCTAACCATTTAGGATAACTTTTTAGGAAATGTGCTTTCTCGCAAAGTTCGCTTAGTTGCATGACCACACGTCGCCAGACCATCAACGAAGACACACATTTCTGGACGCTCAAGCTGCTCCAGGAAAACCCGGGTATCTCCCAGCGTTCATTGGCCAAAGAGGTCGGTATGAGCCTGAGCGGGGTGAACTACTGCTTACAGGCTCTGGTCGAAAAAGGCTGGCTCAAACTCGGCAATTTTAGAAAAAGCTCCAATAAGCTGGGTTATGTATACCTGTTGACCCCCACCGGAATTGCGGAGAAATCAGCCCTCACAGCGCGTTTTCTCACGCGCAAGATGGCTGAATATGAACAGCTGCGAGAAGAAATCGATGCCCTTCAGAACGAACTGATGCAGTCCCCCAACATGCCTGACGAGAAAATAGCATCATGAAACACAACGTGGTCCCCGTCATTCTCTGTGGAGGCTCAGGCACACGCCTGTGGCCACTGTCCCGGGCAGGTTTTCCCAAACAATTTTTGGTGCTACACGGTAACACCAGCCTGTTTCAGCAGGCCGTAGAACGAGCCAATGGCCTCGGAGATGCGGATATTGAAGTCGGCCCGACCCTGGTCGTCACCAACGAAGAACATCGCTTCTTGGCGCTTGACCAACTGCGCGAGCTGCACGGCGTGTCTGCCACTCTGTTGCTCGAACCAGTTGGCCGCAATACCGCACCCGCACTCACCCTGGCAGCCCTGCAAGCCACCGCCCAGGGCCAAGACCCCATCCTTGTCGTCACACCTGCCGACCAAACCGTCCAAAACGGCCCCGCCTTTACTGCCAGCCTGCGTCAAGCCGTGCGTGCTGCCGCCGGTGGAAACATCGTCATTCTGGGCATCACCCCTGACACACCAGAAACCGGCTACGGCTACATCCGCCAAAGTGGTGCAAAAGGTGCCTACGGTGAATACACCGTCGCCCAGTTTGCAGAAAAGCCAAGCCTTGAAACCGCTGAGCAATATCTAGCCAATGGCGGCTACACCTGGAACAGCGGCATGTTTGTGCTCAAAGCCAGCACATGGCTCAAGGCACTCCAACACTTTCGCCCTGACATTGCCAGTGCCACCGAAGCCGCCTGGTCCAAGCACACAGTCGACCAGCATGCCAGCTCAACCCTTGTTCGACCTGATGCAGGCGCATTTGCCAGCATTCCCAGCCAATCCATCGACTACGCCGTCATGGAACATTGCCCAGACTCTGCATTTGCCATACAGATGCTGGCCCTGGACGCTGGTTGGAGCGACCTGGGTGCCTGGGAAGCCGTCTGGCAAGTGGGAGATCAAGACGCACAAGGCAACGTCGTGCAAGGCGATGCTCTGGTGGCCGACAGCCACAACACCTTCATTCACGCCAGCAACCGGCTTGTCAGTGCAGTTGGGGTGAACAACCTGGTCATCATTGAGACCGCAGATGCGGTGCTGGTGGCAGAACGCAGTCAAAGCCAAAACGTCAAAAAGATCGTCACCCAGCTGGAGCAACTCAAACGCTCAGAACTCAACTTGCACCGCAAGGTCCATCGTCCCTGGGGCTGGTACGACAGCATTGACGAATCTGACCGCTTCAAAGTCAAACGCATCCAGGTCAAACCCGGTGCCACCCTGAGCCTGCAAATGCACCACCACCGTGCAGAGCACTGGATTGTGGTCAAGGGCACGGCCGAAGTCACCTGTGGTGACCAAGTCACGCTGGTTTCAGAAAACCAGTCCACCTACATCCCGCTGGGGCAAAAGCATCGCCTGCGTAACCCCGGCACCATTGCACTGGAGATCATTGAAGTGCAGTCGGGCAGCTATCTGGGCGAAGACGACATCGTGCGATTTGAAGACACCTACGGGCGCAGCACCGCATCCTGAACATGACCACATCGCACAAAATCTATGTAGCTGGCCACCGGGGTATGGTGGGTGCAGCCATTGTGCGAACCCTGACAGGGCAGGGCGTTGCACCGGGCGACATCCTCACCCGCACCCATGCCGAGCTGGACCTCACCAACCAGGGTGCAGTTCAAGCCTTCTTCAAACAAGAACAACCCACCCAGGTCTATCTGGCAGCTGCCAGGGTTGGTGGCATCCATGCCAACAACACCTATCCGGCAGACTTCATATATGACAACCTGATGATGCAGGCCAACGTCATCCACGCGGCCCACCAGCATGAGGTGCAAAAACTACTGTTTCTGGGCTCCAGCTGCATCTATCCGCGTCTGGCAGCGCAGCCCATGACAGAGTCCGCATTGCTCACTGGCACTCTGGAGCCCACCAACGAGCCCTATGCCATTGCCAAAATTGCGGGTATCAAGCTGTGCGAAAGTTACAACCGCCAATACGGTGCCAGCCACGGCGTGGACTACCGCAGCGTCATGCCTACCAACCTGTACGGCCTGGGTGACAACTACCACCCACAAAACAGCCACGTCATCCCGGCCTTGATTCGCCGCTTTCACGAGGCCAAGGTGGCCAATACGCCCACGGTCACTATTTGGGGCAGCGGCACCCCCAAGCGCGAGTTCTTGTATGTGGACGACATGGCCGCCGCCAGCGTCTTCGTCATGAACCTGCCCAAAGCCGTGTACGACCAGCACACCAGCCCGATGCTGAGTCACATCAACGTTGGCTATGGCTCAGACATCACCATCGCCCAACTGGCTCGAGCCGTCAGCACAGCGGTGGGCTACCAGGGCCATATCGACTTTGACCCCACACAGCCCGACGGCTCACCACGCAAGCTCATGGACAGCAGCAGACTCAATGCGTTAGGTTGGCAAGCTACGGTGAATTTGGAAAATGGTCTGGAACTGGCTTACCGAGACTTCATGCGGAAAATTGGCCTCTAGCCCCCGTTAATCAAGCGCAAGAAGCTATCAATCTAATATCAAAATGACCACACAAAAAGTCGCCCTCATCACCGGCATCACCGGCCAAGACGGCTCCTACCTGGCTGAATTTTTGCTGGAAAAAGGCTACATCGTCCACGGTATAAAGCGTAGGGCCAGCTCTTTCAACACCCAGCGTGTGGATCACATCTACCAGGACCCCCACGTAGACAACGCCAACTTCATGTTGCACTATGGTGACCTGACAGACACCAGCAACTTGGTGCGCATCGTGCAAGAAACCCAGCCCGATGAAATCTACAACCTGGGCGCGCAAAGCCATGTGGCTGTGTCATTCGAGTCCCCCGAATACACCGCCGATGTGGATGGCATGGGCACCTTGCGCATTCTGGAAGCCATTCGCATCCTGGGGCTAGAGAAGAAAACCCGCTTCTATCAGGCATCCACCTCCGAGCTGTTTGGGTTGGTGCAAGAAACCCCGCAAAAGGAAACTACCCCGTTTTACCCACGCAGTCCCTACGCCGTGGCCAAAATGTATGCCTACTGGATCACGGTGAACTATCGCGAGGCCTATGGCATCTATGCCTGCAACGGCATTCTGTTTAACCATGAAAGCCCACGCCGGGGCGAGACCTTCGTCACCCGCAAGATCACCCGCGGTCTGGCCAACATCAGCCAGGGCCTGCAAGACTGCCTGTACATGGGCAACATCGACGCCCTGCGTGACTGGGGTCATGCCAAAGACTATGTGCGCATGCAGTGGCTGATGCTACAACAAGACCACCCGGAAGATTTTGTCATTGCCACTGGGGTGCAATACAGTGTGCGCCAGTTCATCGAAAAGGCAGCCGCGGAGCTGGGCATTCAGATCCATTGGGAAGGCCGCGGTGTTTCTGAAGTCGGGTATTGGAATCAGAAAGCCATTGTCCGGATTGATCCGCGTTACTTCCGCCCAACCGAAGTTGAAACACTTTTAGGTG
>CAIOAQ010000438.1 GCA_903856025.1 uncultured beta proteobacterium | reverse complement strand
CAGGTACTGACAGACACATTCACCACCGCGCAGACGACTTCGCCTCGCCACTCGTCACCATCGCGCTTGTTAAAAAACTTCTGGCGCCCAGACTCCTAGTGCACTTCGAAAGCTGGATTTTTTTGAGAATCCCCGTTGTATAACACCCACAAGAGTGAAATGCGACGAACGCAGATTTTGTCGCAACAGCAGAAATCCCGCAAAGCCAGTGTTTATACGGGTTCCAGGAGACCCGGCGCTGGTGCTATTCATAATCGTGTTGTATTCATAACGCTGCACTGCCGACCGCTGTTTCAGTGCCCACCTTCACCAGATGGCGCCCCAGAGTATGCAAAATTACATTGACCCCGATGTCTGCTCAATGGGGTCCCAGCGGCCAGCGATGTTTTTCAATAGCTGGTTGACTGCCGCCAACTGACGATTGCGCACCGCCAGCAGGTTGCTCTCGCTAGCGAGAGCTGCTGTTTGTGCGCTGACTACATTAAGGTAGCTCACTGTGCCTGCGCGGTATTGGTCGAGTGTGATGTCAAGATTGCGCTGTGCAGCCTGCACAGCGGCAGATTGCCAATCGAGTTCCTGTTTCAACTGGTATCCAAGAACCAGGTTATCTTCCACTTCTTGCAATGCGGTTAACACTGTCTGGCGATAACTAGCAGTAGATTGATCGGCGCTGGCTCGCGCCTGGGCACTGGCTTGGATGCGTTGACCACCATCAAGGATCGACTGGGCCAACGAGGAGCCGAGCGACCAAAACAGGTTTGGGGCACTGACCAGGTTCGATAGGGATGACTTGTTGAAGCCGGCTCCACTAGAAAGCGTGACTGTCGGGAAAAACGCAGCTTCAGTGACGCCAATTTGCGCGTAGCTGGCCGCCACCCGTGCTTGAGCGGCTGCAATGTCTGGCCGACGCTGCAACAGGGTTGCAGGCAGTGTGGCAGGCACCTGCAGCGTATCGGGCAGCGTCGCGGTGGCTGAAATGGTCAACGCTGAAGGGGGCAAGCCAAGCAGCACAGCGATGGCGTGTTCGAGTTGCCCACGCTGGGCGTTCAATTCGGCCAGTTGTCCTTGCGCACTGTTGAGCTGGGTTTGCGCTTGCAGCACATCGGTGCGCGCCGCCACACCGCCGTCGTAGCGGACCTGGGTCAGGTCGAGTGAACGTTGATAAGCTGACACACTGCGCCCCAACAATTGCTGTTGTGCTTCTGCGGTGCGTAACGAAAAATAGGTTTGAGCCAGGGTGGCTTGTGCGGACAATCGCGCCGAAGCCAGATCATTGGCACTGGCCTGTAGGGATGCAGCTGCGCCACCGCTGATTTGGGATAGCCGGCCCCACAGGTCAACTTCCCAACTGGCGTTCAGTCCTAAAGACAGGCTGTTGTTTGGATTCTGTGCACTGGCTGAGGTACTTGCCGTTGGACTAGCATTGCGCGTGCCCGACAAGCTGGAGGAAAGTGTGGGAAACATGGCGCTTTGGCTGCCCGCCAGCACGGCCCTGGCACTGGCAACCGCTGCAGCCGAGGACTTCAGCGCTTCATTGCCTATGACTAGGCGACTCTGCAGGTCGTCAAGCACCGGGTCTTTAAACAGCGTCCACCAGGCATCCGGCACGGACAGTGCCGATAGCGCACCTGCGCGTTCCCAGGGTCCTGCTTCTTTGAATTGTGCGGGGGCTGTCACCACTGAAGGCGGCACAACTGGTCTGATTGCACAGGCTGACAGCAACAAGGAGACCGCAAGCGGCAAAAGGGGATAGCGCAGGATCATCATGATGCTTGGACCAGGGAAGTGGAGACAACATTGAAGGGGTGATTTGGGACTTTGCGCCAGGGAAATTTCATTGCGCTCAGTCGGTCCATCAGCGCAAACACCACCGGTGTGGTGTACAGCGTGAGCAACTGGCTCAGGACCAGCCCACCAACGATGGCAATGCCCAGAGGTTGACGCATTTCAGCCCCATCGCCGCTGCCCAAGGCCAGCGGTACGGCCCCAAAAATGGCGGCAAAAGTGGTCATCAGAATCGGTCGCAGACGCAGATTGGCTGCGCGAAAAATAGCCGAACCGGCTGAGGTGTGACCGGCTCGTTGGCGCGAAATGGCAAAGTCAATCATCATGATGGCGTTCTTTTTGACAATGCCAATCAACAAGATGATGCCAATCAACGCAATGATAGAAAACTCGCTCTTGAACATCATTAGTGCCAGCAATGCACCGACACCAGCCGAAGGCAGGGTCGACAAAATTGTGATCGGGTGGATCAGGCTCTCGTACAGCATGCCCAGTACCAGATAGATGGTGACGACGGCCGCGGCAATCAGCAAGGGCTGTGAGGACAGTGACTGTTGAAAGGCGTTCGCCGTGCCGGCGAAACTGCCGCGCACCGACACCGGCACACCGAGCTCTGCCATGGCGTTGTTGATGGCGGCGGTTGCCTCGGACAGCGACACACCCAGCGGAAGGTTAAAGCTGATGGTTGATGCCGGTGCACCGCCCTGGTGATTCACCGACAGCGGCGTATTGGTGGTCTCAATGCGGGCAAACGATGCCAGCGGCACTTGGGTCCCGGTACGGCTGGTGATGTAGAGGCGTTTAAGTGTCTCTGGCCCCTGCAAAAACTCGGGTGCCAGCTCCATCACAACCCGGTATTGGTTCAAAGGGTTGTAGATTACCCCCACCTGTCGCTGACCAAACGCATCGTTCAAAGTAGTGTCGAGGTTGCTGACGGTCACCCCCAAGCGTGCCGCAGCATCACGGTCAATCACCAGCGAGGTTTGCATACCCTTATCCTGCTGGTCCGTATTGACATCAGTTAGCTCAGGCAGTTTCGACAATGCGACACGCATGCGTGGTTCCCAGATACGCAAGGTTTCCGAGTCGTCGGCTTGCAAGGTGTATTGGTATTGCGCATTGGATTGACGCCCGCCAATACGAATGTCTTGCACCGGCACCAGAAACAAATTGGCGCCCGCTTCATGCGACAGCTTGCCGCGCAGACGGGCGATCACTGCGTCGGCTGAGGCTGCGCGCTCGGCCAGTGGCTTCAGCGTGATGTAAAAATTGGCCGAGTTGCGTTGCCCACCGCCAGTGGAGCCACTGATATTGGCCACCGCCGGGTCAGCCCCAACAATTTGCATGAACTTATCGACCCGCGCCTGCATCATTTGAAACGAACTACCCTGGTCAGCCTGGACGCCGCCAATCAGGACACCAGTGTCTTGCTGGGGAAAAAAGGTTTTGGGAATCGTCACATACAGATAACCATTGAGTACCACCACCGCCATCAGCACCAGCATGGCCACGGGTTGGTGGCGCAGTGTCCAGATCAAAGAGCGGCGGTAGCCCTTCATCACCGTGCGTCCAATAAGAAAAAATAGCCTCTCGCCCTTATTTGGCGTGCGTAAGGCGCTATGTTTTTTAAGTAACACAGAGGCCATCATGGGCGTGGTGGTGAGCGACACCAACATCGACACCAGGATGGACGCCGTCAGCACCACGGCAAACTCACGAAACAGCCGCCCCACCACGCCACCCATGGCCAGCAAAGGAATGAACACCGCCACCAGACTCAGGCTAATCGACAGGACGGTAAAGCCAATCTCGCGCGAACCTTTGAGCGCCGCCTCGCGCGGCGAGTAGCCCTGCTCAAGGTAGCGGGTGATGTTCTCCAGCACCACGATGGCATCGTCCACCACAAAGCCGGTGGCCACTGTCAGCGCCATGGCCGAGAGGTTGTCCAGACTGTAGCCACACAGGTACATCACACCCAATGTGCCAGCCAGCGACACCGGGACGGCAATGGCTGGCAGCAGCGTGGCGCGCCAGTTGCGCAAAAACAGCAGCACTACCAGGATCACTAGCCCGGTGGCAATTGCCATGGCGTGCTCGACTTCCAGCAGCGAGGCTCGAATCGTAGGTGTGCGGTCGCTCAGGACTTTGACATCAATTGCCGCAGCAATGGAGGCCTGAAGACGCGGCAATATCTCGCGCACTCTCGCCACGGTCTCGATGATGTTGGCCCCTGGTTCCTTCAGAATAAACAACGCAATCGCGGGTTTTCCATTGGCGACACCGTAGTTGCGCACGTCCTGAACGGAATCCACCACGCTGGCTACATCGCGCAGACGCACGGCAGCCCCGTTGACATAGCTGAGCAACACCGGTGCGTACTCTGCAGCGGTAAGTGCCTGGTCATTGGCGCCGATTTGCCAGCTGTGACCGTCTTGCTCGACCGAGCCTTTGGGTCGGTTGGCGTTGGTCGAGGTCAGTGCGGTGCGCACCACATCGAGCGCAATACCCTTGGCTGCTAGTTTGTTTGGGTCCAGTTCCACGCGAACGGCGGGCAGCGCGCCACCGCCAATGGTGACTTGCCCAACCCCTTTGACCTGCGACAGACGCTGTGCCAACACGGTGGAGGCCGCGTCGTACATCTGGCCACGGGTCAGCGTGGCCGAAGTCAGGGCCAGAATCATGATCGGTGCATCAGCGGGATTTACCTTTCGGTAAGTCGGGTTGCTGGGCATGCCGGTGGGAAGTAGGGTGCGTGCGGCATTGATGGCAGCTTGCACATCGCGTGCAGCTCCGTTGATGTCGCGGTTCAAGTCAAACTGCAGCGTCACGTTAGTAGAGCCCAGCGACGAGCGCGAAGTCATTTCGCTGACTCCTGCAATGCTGCCCAAAGCGCGCTCAAGGGGGGTGGCCACCGTGGCTGCCATGGTGTCGGGGCTGGCTCCTGGCAACGAGGCGCTGACCGATATCGTCGGAAAATCTACTTGCGGCAGCGGTGCAATCGGGAGCAACAAAAACCCCAGCACACCCGCAAGTGCGACACCCAGCGTGATCAGCGTGGTAGCCACTGGTCGGGCAATGAACGGCGCCGAGATGTTCATGCAACGCTTTCAGCGCGTGTTTCAGGGGGTGTCGGTTTCAAGCGAGCAACCAACCGGGCAAAACCCAGGTAAATCACTGGTGTGGTGAACAAGGTAAGTAACTGGCTCACGATCAAGCCACCGACCATGGTCACGCCCAAGGGGTGGCGCATCTCATGACCGGCACCGGTGCCCAGCATCAGCGGCAAGGCCCCCAGCAGTGCCGCCATGGTGGTCATCAAAATGGGGCGAAACCGCAACAGACAGGCTTTATGAATGGCCGCACGTGGTGCCAGCCCCTCTTCACGCTCGGCGTACAGGGCAAAGTCGATCATCATGATGGCGTTCTTCTTGACGATGCCAATCAGCAGCACGATACCGATGATGCCCACCACGCCCAGGTCCTGCCGTGCCACAAGCAAGGCCAACAACGCACCCAGACCCGCCGAGGGCAAGGTCGACAAAATGGTGAGTGGATGGATGTAGCTCTCATACAGCACACCCAGTACGATGTACATGGTGACTACCGCTGCCAGAATCAGCAGCAAGGTGCTTGACAGGGAGGAACGAAAGGCTTCAGCGGCCCCCTGAAAGCTGGTCTCCACACTGGGTGGCAAGTTCAATTGGGCTTCTTCAGACTTGATGGCATCGACTGCGACGCCCAGTGATACGCCAGGTGCAAGGTTGAACGACACGGTAGCTGAAGGAAACTGCGCCACATGGTTGATGACCAGCGCCGCTGGCCGCTCGATGATTTGCGCCACCGATGTGATCGGCACTTGCACCGTGCTACTGATCCCGTTGATGGTGGTCGTCACACCTGGCAAATAAAGCCCTTCAAGAGTTGCCGGCCCTCGCTGCGCGCCCTGCGAGGCTTCCAGCACCACGCGGTACTGGCTGGATTGGGTGTAAATTGTGGAGATCAAACGTTGTCCAAAGGCGTTGTACAGCGCCGTGTCAATTTCTGCCACTGTGACACCGAGACGGCCTGCAGCTTCACGGTCAATCTGAACAAAGGCTTGCTGCCCCTCATCTTGAAGGTCACTGGCCACGTCGCGCAAGTCTGGCAACGCTTTGAGTTTTTCGAGCAATTTGCCCGTCGCGGTGCTCAGATCCTTCATGTCGGGCGAGCTGAGCATGAATTGGTATTGGGTTTTTGACACCCGGTCTTCAATGGTCAGGTCTTGCACCGGTTGCATGAAGGCGGTGATGCCGGGTACATGCGATGTGTCCTCGGACAATCGTTGGATGATCTCGCTGGCCGACGCGTTGCGCTTGGAAAAATCTTTCAAGGTAATCTGCATGCGACCGGTGTTGATCGTCGGGTTGGCGCCATCGACACCAATGAAGGAAGCCAGATGATCAACATCCGGGTCTTTCAATATGGCCTCGGCCAAGGCCTGTTGTCGTGTTGCCATGGCACCAAAGGAGGTGGTCTGTGTGGCCTGTGTGATCACCTGGATCAGCCCCGTGTCCTGTACTGGGAAAAACCCTTTGGGCACCATCACGTAAAGCACACCGGTCAGTGCCAAGGTGAGCGCAAACACACCCATCGTTGCGCGTGGACGATCCAGAACCCAGTTCAGCGTCCGGCCATACTTAGTCACTACGGCATCAAACGCGGCAGCGCTCCAGGCCCCCAAACGGCTGTGCGTACCTTCGCGCTCAGGGCGCAACAGTCGCGCGCTCATCATAGGGGTCAGCGTTAACGAAACAAGGGCTGAAATCAGGATGGCCACCGCCAAGGTGATGGCAAATTCATGGAACAACCGCCCGACTACGTCGCCCATGAATAGCAGTGGAATCAATACTGCTATCAGCGATACCGTAAGTGAAATGATGGTGAAACCGATTTGCTTGGAGCCTTTGAGTGCCGCCTGCATCGGCGAATCGCCCTCTTCGACAAAGCGGGCAATGTTCTCGATCATCACAATGGCATCGTCCACCACAAAGCCTGTCGAGATGGTCAGTGCCATCAATGTCAGGTTGTTGATCGAAAACCCCGCCATGTAGATCACACCAAAGGTGCCCACCAGAGACAGTGGCACGGCCACGCTGGGAATCAGCGTGGCGCTGGCACTTCGAAGGAACATGAAAATCACCATCACCACCAATGCAACGGACAGCAACAATTCAAATTCGGTGTCGTCCACCGAGGCACGGATGGTGGTCGTGCGGTCCGCGATGATCTGCACATCCACCGAAGCAGGCAGCGCGGCCTGGAGCTTGGGCAGCAGGGCCTTGACCCGGTCAACGGTCTGGATTACATTGGCACCGGGTTGTCGCTGCACGTTGAGAATAACCCCCGGTGTGCTGTCTGACCAGGCGGCTAAGCGAAGGTTCTCTGCATCGTCCACGATGGTAGCCACATCTTTGAGTCGCAGTGGTTTACCGTTCTTCCAGGCAATGCTGAGGTCTTGGTACTCGGACGCAGACTTGAGTTGATCATTGGCGTCGATGGTGCTGGCACGCTGTGCGCCGTCAAAACTGCCCTTTGCCTGGTTCACGTTGGCCGCTGCAATGGCGGTTCGCACGTCATCTAGCGACAGGCCAAGTGAAGCCAATTTTTGCGTGTCACCTTGAATGCGCACGGCAGGCCGACGGCCGCCGGCGATGCTCACCAGCCCAACACCGTCCACTTGAGAAAGCTTTGGAGCAAGTCGGTTCTCTGTTAAATCATGCAATTTGATGACTGGTAGCGACGGTGAGGTGATGGCAATCGTCAGCACCGGTGCATCGGCCGGGTTGACCTTGCTGTAAATTGGTGGCATGGGCAAGTCGCTTGGGAGCAGATTGGCTCCGGCGTTGATCGCAGCCTGCACTTCCTGCTCAGCCACGTCCAGCGACAAGCCAAGTGAGAAGCGAAGCGTGATCATGGAGGCACCACCCGAGCTCGTCGAAGTCATTTGGTTCAGCCCTGGCATCTGGCCAAACTGACGCTCCAAAGGTGAGGTCACAGTGGTAGACATCACGTCCGGGCTGGCACCGGGGTACAGCGTGGTGACTTGAATAGTCGGGTAGTCCACCTCCGGCAGAGCCGAAAGGGGCATCAGCCGGTAGGCCAGCAGTCCGGCCAGCAATATCGCCAGCATCAGCAGCGATGTGGCTACCGGTCGTTCAATAAAGAGGCGCGATGGGTTCATTGTGCGGGACTTGAAGCGGGCGCAGAAGCGTTTTTGCTGCTTCGTTTTGATCCGCCGCCCTGTTTGCCAGCTTTGGCGCCTGGCTTGGAGTCGGGCTCAATCACTTCCACTTTAGCACCCTCACGCAGACGATCAGTGCCATCAATCACCACCTTGTCACCGCTTTGCAGATCACCTTCAACAGCCATCCATCCACCATCGACGGTGCCTGGCTTTACCACTTTAGTGTTGACCGAATTGTCTGGGTTGACCACATAGACGTAATAACCCTGAGAACCCCGCAGAACAGCAGCCTGCGGCACAGTAAGCACCTGGCTTAAAGTGGCCAATTGAAGAGATGCACTGACAGATTGGTTGGGAAACAGTGCGTCGTCGGCATTGGCAAACAAGGCCTTGATTTTGATGGTGTCAGTGGTGGGGTCAATAGCATTGTCGATCGATGCAACCCGACCCGCAGCTAGCTGGGTTTTACCAAACCGATCCCATGCTTGAACTTCCATCGACTGATTGATCTTCAACCCTGCATTGATCTGAGTCAAATAGGTTGCCGGCACGGCGAAGACCATGGCAATCGGACGCGTTTGCGTGATCGACACAATGCCACTGGCATCACCCGGCTGTACCACATTACCCAGGTCTGCTTGCTTGAGGCCTACGCGTCCTGAAATGGGGGCGGTGACGTGGGCGTAGGACAGTTGCAGACTGGCGCTTTCCACGGCCGCTTGATCCACCTTTACCGTTCCATCAAGCTGGCGAACCAAGGCCTCCTGGGTGTCGAGCTGCTGCTTGGGGATAGCATCTTTGGCCAGCAGGTCTCGGTAGCGGGCTAAATCAATTTTGGCGTTGTCCCGTTGGGCTTTGTCGCGCGCCAAACTGCCCTCAGCTTGGTTCACAGTGGCCTGAAAGGCGCGCGGGTCAATCTGCGCCAACAATTGGCCTGCTTTGACCTGCTGACCTTCCTTGAAATGGAGACTTTGCAAGACGCCACTGACCTGAGCGTGTATGACAGCCGTGTTGGATGCCGTGATGCTGCCGATGGCATTGACTGAGGCTCGAATGTCCTGACGACGAACCAACTGGATGGACACAGGTTGCACATTGTTACCCCCGCCAAAGCGGCGATTCCCCGTGCCTGCGACTGGTGGGGTGCCCGGTATGGTGGTTACACCCGATGGAGAGTCAACCGGATGGGTCTTGTACCACCACAATCCACCACTCCCCACCGCCAGCAATGCAGCCACAACCCAGGGAAGCGTACGCCCGAGCTGTGCGTGTCTGGCAACTTTGACATGTCCTAGTGATCGAAAATCAAGTGGGAGATAGAAGAGCGAATACATTAAATTCCCTAAAAAATATTCAAATAACTGTGACTAGGCGATGTCACCGTCGTATGAATGATGTTATCTAGGTAATGTGAATAAACATGAACGTACACGAACAAACAGGCACTAAGGCGCCGGAAAAGCGATTCCGCCGGGATTTATTCTCCAGCAGCAGCGACGAGCGACTACGTCCGAATTGATATGGACATACTCAGTAGCCTGTGCGATGCCACGCACCGCAGCCATTAATCATCTCTTTGGTGCAACAGCATGAAGCAATTTGAATCTCTATGGGTTAATTCCGCGCCCCTTGGGGCGCTATCCTGATGCCTACGCATCAGAGGATGTTTGGTATTTTGGCTGTTGGTTATTTATGGATGCCGAGCTGCTTACGGCGCGGTTGTTTACTAACACCGCCAAAAATCCGGACAGCAAGAGTCGACTTTTATCTTTGAACGACCGCTGCTGATTTTTTCGGCACGTCTACGACCGCAATCGGGATCAGAACTCTGCTTCCGTTCCTGGTCGAAAACGGGCGCAGTGATCGGAGTGAATCGAAGCCGCATTGCTGACGGGCAGGCACTGGGGTGAATGTCGGGTATCAGCCGAGCATCTTTGGAAACCCTACGTCAGCTCCCGCGGTGCGCCGTGCAAAGGCGGCGCTTTCCTGTGGGTGAAAGTCCCACCTGGCCACTGGTCAATTTCGGTCGGCGTCAACACCTTTTGACCATCAAATGTTATATGGGTTTTACCCCAAATAACCGAAGGTGTTTTTTTTGGCCGTGAAGCCGAGGCGCTTAAGCCTTCTTGCTAACCGCAGCAGCGGCGCTGAGGGCTTGCTCAGTCACT
>CAIOAQ010000437.1 GCA_903856025.1 uncultured beta proteobacterium | reverse complement strand
GGGGAAACAGCAGTGGTAGAGGACACAGGAAGACTCCAAAAAACCCCACGCATGGGGGCGATGGATGAATTCTGGGCCGCTTTCGTTAAAACTAAAAATACTGTTTAGTAGGTTCTATATATGTTTTTCGTATATTTGAAACGCGTGCTGCAGCGTGCTGCCCCTCGCCGGATCTCAGGCAGTGAACTGCAGGGCGGCCAGATCGGCATAGACCCCGCCGCGCGCCACCAGCTCGGCGTGCGTGCCTTGTTCCACCAGTTGTCCATGGTCCAGCACCACGATCAGGTCGGCTTTTTGCACTGTGGCCAGGCGGTGGGCGATGACCAGTGTGGTGCGGTTGCGCATGGCCGACTCCAGCGCGGCTTGCACCATGCGTTCGCTCTCGGCATCCAGCGCACTGGTGGCCTCGTCGAGCAGCAACAGGGGCGGGTTTTTCAGCATCGCGCGCGCAATCGATAGGCGTTGACGTTGCCCGCCAGACAGGCGCACGCCACGTTCGCCCAAAAAGGTGTGGTAACCCTGTGGCAATGCCTGGATGAAGTCGTCGGCAAACGCTGCTTTGGCCGCGGCGTACACCTCATCGTCCGTGGCATCGGGTCGGCCATAGCGGATGTTGTCGAGGGCACTGCTGGAAAAAATCACCGCTTCCTGCGGCACGATGCCAATGTGGCTGCGCAAGTCATGCAGTGACAGCAGGTGGGCAGGTACCCCGTTGATCAGGATCTGGCCGTCCTGGGCATCGTAATAGCGCAGCAGCAACTGAAACACCGTGCTTTTGCCTGCGCCACTGGGACCCACCAGCGCGACCGTTTGGCCGGATTGAACCTGGAGCGTGAACTTGTGCAGTGCCGATTGCGCAGGCCGTGACGGGTAATGAAATTCAAGTGCTCTAAAGTCAATAGCACTTCCCGCTTTATTACTAAGGGCTGGAGCCGGATTTTCTGGTGAATGGATGCGTGACTGGCTGGCCAGCAATTCCATCAGTCGTTCGGTGGCTCCTGCGGCGCGCAGCAAGTCGCCATACACCTCGCCCAGCACGGCAAAGGCGCTGGCCAAAATGATGACGTACACCACGGTTTGCCCCAGATGTCCGGCGCTGATTTGCCCGGACAACACGGCTTGCGTGCCCTGGTACAAGCCCCACAAGAGCGCAGCCGATGTGGCAATGATGATGAACGCCACCAACACCGAGCGCGCCCGGGCCCGACGGGTGGCGACTTCGAATGCTTCCTGGGTTGCGCGGTTGAAGCGGACCGCTTCGCGCATTTCGGCGGTGTAACTTTGCACCACCGGGATGGCGTTGAGCACTTCCGCCGCGATGGCACTTGAATCTGCGGCGCGGTCCTGGCTGGCCCGCGACAATTTGCGGACCCGTCTGCCAAACCACAGGGCAGGCCACACCACCACGACCAACATGCCCAGCACCGGTACCATCACCATGGGGTTGGTCCACACCAGCACACCCAGCGCACCCAAGCCCATCACCAGGTTGCGCAGCCCCATGCTCAGGGAGGAACCGACCACCGTCTGCACCAGCGTGGTGTCATTGGACAAGCGTGAGAGCACTTCGCCGGTTTGGGTGGTTTCAAAAAATTCCGGGCTTTGCTGCAGCACATGCCCGTAGACGGCGTTGCGCAAGTCGGCGCAGACGCGCTCGCCCAGCCAGCTGACCATGTAAAAGCGAGCGGCAGAAGCCAATCCCATGGCCACGGCCACCGCAAACAGGGCGACAAAGTGCTCGCGTAATGCCATCACCTGCCCACCCTTATCGCTCGGTGACAGGCCGGCATCAATGAGTTGGCGCAATGCCAGTGGAAACGCCAAGGTGGCCGTTGCGGCGAGCACCAGAAACAGCAGTGCCAGGGTAATGCGCAGGCGGTAAGGTTTCAAAAAGGGCAGCAACCCGGAAAGGGCTTGGGCGTTGGGGCTTGTCTTGGCGGGCATGGGACGGTGCATTCAAATACGGCAACGTGCCAGTGTATGCCAATCAAATTAGCCTCTAGCCCTTAAGGATATTGCGCAAGCAGCTATCACTAAAAGAGCAACTGCTTACAGTTTCAAAGGGCTGGCGTAGCCAGTCATTTCCAGATAACCACGGCCTACCAGTGCGCCCTGGCTGTCAAAAAGTTCACTCAAACCTTCCCAGTAAATGGCACCGGTGGACTGACGACTGTCAAGTTCCTGGTTGTCGATAACGGCCTTCACCGTGAACCGCTCGGGGTTGGGGGTGCCAGCACCGGATCGCCGTGTCAGGACTACAGTCCACTCCACCGGGTAGCTGGTGTTGCTGGCTGGGCTTTTCCAAGCGCGTCCAGGGGTGAAATGCACCTCGTTGAAGTCCAGCACGTCAGGTTTTGCCTGGTTTTTGGTACGAAACGATCCACCGGCCCAAATGGATTCACCTGTTTTGCCGCGCAACCTGAAGGCGGTGAGTGCGCTGCCGTCCAACAAATTCATGCCGATCCAGTCCCAGCCCACCGCATCCGGGTGCATCAGCGACTGGCTCCACTCGTGGTCCAGCCACGCCAGTCCGTGCACGTTGAAAGTCTGGCCTGCCACTTGCAGCCGTCCACTGGCGTTCAATTGCGGCAGGCTGTAGTAACAGCTGGCTTGTTGCTCATCAGGCCCCTTGCGTGACCAGCCCTGGTCGCCTTGTAATAACAGCGCCTGGGTTTCATGCAGCGTCAATTGCATTGAAAAGTCGGACCCACTGGCTTGTGCACGGTAGCCCGTGGCCTCGCGCTTGAGCAGCCAGTTGTCCAACTTCAAGTCGGTGCCCTGCGTGTTTGCAAAAGCCATGTCCATTTCGGGGCTGCCAGAGCTGCGGGCAATGCGCTGGTCGTGCAGCAGGCGCTTGCCAGTGACATCGGTCACAGCCGCATGGGCAAAAATCAGTTGTTTGGCAGCAAAGGCCGAACTCATCCCTTGCGTGACCGGCACACGCGTCCTGAAAAATGTCAGCTGAAAGCCGAACGCACGCGCCGGGGTGCCCGTATCCACCAGCAACTGGCCGGTGAGGTACCACCACTCAATGGCAAAGTCAGGGTGGCTGCCGAAGTCACGTGGAAAGTTGAGGCTTGTTCGGCCGGTGGCTCCGGCGCAGTGGGCAGCCAGTGGCAGAAAAGGCAGGCTTGCACCAGCAATCAAACCCTGCCTGCGTTTCATGGGTTGCAGTTGATCTGGGACTGCAGCCGCGCACGCGACGGAGCGCAGTCACCCATGTGCTGTGCCACCCAAGCGTCATCAAAGTAGTTGCCCAGATAACGCTCACCGGCATCGCACAACAAGGACAACACCGACCCCTGTTCACCCCGGTGGCGCATCTCGCAGGCCAGTTGCAACATACCAACAAAATTGGTGCCGGTGGAGGGGCCAACCTTGCGACCAAGCACCTCGGTGAGCAATTGCATGGCGGCGATCGAATCGACGTTGCGCACCGTCAGCATCCGGTCTACCAGCGTGCGGATAAAACTGGCCTCCACCCGGGGCCGGCCAATGCCTTCGATTTTTGATCCTGGGCCGGTCAGGCGGGCGTCACCGGTGCGGTGGTAGTCGCCAAACACCGAACCCTCGGGGTCGGCCACACATACTTGGGTGGTGTGGCGTTGGTAGCGCACAAAACGACCAATCGTGGCACTGGTCCCGCCGGTGCCAGCCCCTACCACCACCCAACTCGGCACCGGAAAACGCTCGCGTGCCATCTGGGAGAACATGCTTTGTGCAATGTTGTTGTTGCCGCGCCAGTCGGTGGCCCGTTCGGCGTAGGTGAACTGGTCCATGTAATGGCCACCGGTTTGCTGGGCCAAGGCGCGGGCTTCGTCATAAACGGCGGACGCGCTGTCCACCAGATGGCATCGCCCGCCGTAAAACTCGATTTGGGCAATCTTTTCGGGCGAGGTGCTGCGTGGCATCACGGCGATAAAGGGCAAGCCCAGCAGGCGGGCAAAGTAGGCCTCGCTCACTGCGGTGGACCCGCTGCTGGACTCCACCACGGTGGAGCCTTCGTGCAGCCAGCCATTGCACAGCGCGTATAAAAACAGCGAGCGCGCCAGACGATGTTTCAGGCTGCCCGTGGGGTGGGTGGATTCGTCCTTGAGGTACAGGTCGATGCCGTGGCTGGCAAAAGCCGGCAGCGGCAGAGGAATCAGATGGGTGTCCGCGCTGCGCTGGTAGTCGGCCTCAATGCGCGCCAAAGCGGTGTTCAGCCAGGTCATGGTGCGCTATATAAATTAGAGCTAGTTACGCTTTATATACGAGGGCTAGAGGTCATAATTACTTCAAACTTCCCGACAGGAATTGGGCCAGGCGAACACTCTTTGGATTGCTCAAAACCT
>CAIOAQ010000436.1 GCA_903856025.1 uncultured beta proteobacterium | reverse complement strand
CTCATCCCGGCCAGAACCTGAACGATATTTCATCGACCACAAACACAAGACCCATGTTTGGCCCCTTCACAGGCCTTGCAATGGCCCCTGTAGGCGTTTTTACGGCCACTGGCACCACTACCAGCGGATTGGCCACTGTGACCTTTGCAACGACCATTTCAGCCATTGGAGCCGGTCTTTCGGTAAGTGGCACTGGAATCCCTGCAGACACCACTGTGGTATCTGCTGCAGAGGTTTCTGGCGTGTGGACAGTGACTCTGAACAAGAATGCCACGGCATCGGGAACCTTCCTTCTGATATTCGACAACAACATCTCCATCTCTGGCGGTGTTGTTATGCTGTTCCCGTACTTGTTTGTGTACGGAAATAATGGACTGATTCAGAATTGCTCTGCCGGCGACTTCAACAACTGGACATCTGCCGACTCAAACGCCAACAACGTGTCGTCCACCAAGGTGATCAAGGGACTTCCTGTACGAGGCGGTACAACGTCTCCAGCGGGTTTGTTTTGGACTTTGGACTCGGTGGTACGGGTGACCTACGCACCGACCACTGTGGGGAATGCAACTTTTTACTGGAAGTACGACCTGATCACTCAGCAGTCGTCAATCTTGTCCAGTCAATGCGTAATCGAATACGATGGCCTGTTCTATTGGGTCGGCACTGACCGGTTCTTGATGTACAACGGCGTTGTTGCCGAACTTCCAAACTCTCAAAACAACAATTACTTTTTCGATAACTTGAACTATGCACAGCGCCAAAAGGTCTGGGTGAGCAAGGTTCCTCGTTGGGGTGAGATCTGGTGGTTTTTCCCTTCTGGGGATAGCACAGAGTGCAATGACGCCATTATTTACAATGTGCGTGAAAAATGTTGGTACGATGCAGGTCAGGCGCTTGGCGCAAGGCGTTCTGCAGGGGTATTTTCTGAGGTCTTCCGACGCCCAATTTGGGGTGGAACTGATCAAAACGTCACTGGCCAATACACTTTGTGGCAGCATGAAATTGGCACCAACGAGGTGTACACAAACCACGTCAATGCGATTGAATCGTACTTTGAGACCAACGTAATTGGCTCGGGCGCAGGTTTGGTTGGATCAACTCAGCAGGCTGGTGACAACTTGTGGACTCGCATTGAGCGTGTTGAACCCGACTTCGTTCAGTCTGGAGCAATGAACTTGACCATCACTGGAAAGTCATACGCCGATGATGTGGACGATCCATCAGTCGAGTATCCGTTTGACCCGACTACGCTCAAGATTGACCTGAAAGAACAACGCCGCGAGATGCGTTTGAGATTTTCAAGCAACACGCAAAACGGCGACTATTTCATGGGCCGAATCATCTTGAACATAGACACGGGCGATGTTCGCGGGACGGGTAATCCATGATAGCGTACGACCCCAGAGACATGACTTGGGATCAGTACAACAAGCTGATGGAAGAACTGTTTGCTGCCAATCAGCTTGGAAACGTCCCTGAAGAAAAGTGGCGTGATTGGGTTGACGGCATGAATGGGATAGGATACTTTGTCCAATCAGGTGTTCCTGATCATCGTGGATTTACCAATTGGCAAGATTGGGCGGCTCAGATGACAGGGATTATGTCCATTCAAGCATAAAAATCATGAGCAAAATGAACTACTTCCCACTGCCCCCTGAAGTTGCCCAAATTCCATTGGACGATTACACAGGGGTGATTGCTTTCTCGGGTGGGGTTGAGTCTACGGCCACCATGGCTTGGGCTGTTGCACGAGGTGAAAAAGTAGTTGCATTTAATTTTGCTTTGTCTTTGCCTGAGCCGCCTTATGGCCCAATTGAAGTTTGGTTGGCCACACAACGTATCAATGCACGTCTGATTGCAGAAAAGATGGGCGTTCCAATGATGGAAATTGATCTTCAAATGACAAATTTGGGGACTATCCGCAATGAAGCGCCGACTTACAAGTACTCATTCCAGCGTTGGTACATTTCTTTTTTCATGGGCTTGCTCACAATTTACAACCCACATCTCAAAGACTTGTACTACGGACTGAACAGCACCGACTCAAGTGCTATTCATGCAGACTTGCGTGCGGCTTTGGAACAAATGATTATATTGATGGCGGGCGAAAACAAAATGCGTACCCCGTTGATGCATATGACTAAGGCCGAGCAATGGGCACTTATTCCAGACAATGTAAAACCTTTGGTTTTGACCTGTAGTAACAATGGTTGTGGTGGCTGTTTTAAATGCGATGAAAGAATCGAAGCAGGGATACCCATCGAATGAAACGCGACATCATATCTAAGATGCAAAGATCCGGGCTTTCTCAAGCTCCGGGTATAAATTGGCCGATTGCTCATTTTGAAAGCGGCGGTTCTGCTGGTGATGGCGGTGGTGCTGGTGGAAATGAGTACACTGTAGATTCTGGGCCATCACGCCCTAGCGATGCTGTACGGTTTGCCTTACCAAAACCAAGTACTCCGATTTATCATGGAAATACTTTAATTGAACAGGTTCAAAACGCAAATCCAAGCATGAATCCTGATGAGGCAGAAGCGGTTGCTGTTCAGTTATATCAATCTGGTGTTAAAGATTTAAATGCTACACAAGCATATGGGTATGCTGATAAACAGATTCTTGTAAATCCAGAACAAGATGATGATGATGGCTACTTAATAAACCCTGCAACATATCGCGCTCCTACTGCGGCAGATATTAGACCCGAATACTCAACGGATTTATTTACCGCTGATGGTAAAGCCGTACCGACTTATTTTGATTTGGGTAATAATTACAGCGCAAGCATTAACGTCGGTTCTGATGGGGCAATCAAACCAACAGTAAATTACCAAGCTCCCTCTCATGGGTTCTTTGGAGATATGTTTGCCGCAATGGGGCCAATTCTTCCTATTGCTATGGCTTTTATTCTTCCGGGTGTTGGTGCCGCCCTTGGTGAATCCTTGATGTCTGCTGGTATTTTGACTACCGGTGCCGAAGCTGGATTAACTGCTGCTGCGGCTGAAGGCGCTACCGCTGCAAGCATTACAGCCGCCTCTACTGCGGCAACAACACTTGCAACACAAGTTGGTACTGCGCTTGCATCTACAGGTCTTCAAGTGGCTCAAGGCGTGCCGTTAGATAAAGCGTTGACAAATAGCGCAGCATCTTTGGTTGCATCAACAGGATCAACTGCACTTGGCAATCAAGTACTTTCTGCTGGTTACACCAAAGGCGTTGCAGATGCCGTTGCATCTGTTGGAAATGCTGCGATCAAAACTGCAGCAACTGGTGGAGATGCGTCTGCAATTTTGGATAATTCAATTGCCTCGCTTGTAAGTTCGGGCGTTAGCACATTGACCCATGATCAACTTGGAAATGTTGCAAGCAAAGCAATTGGTGAAGCTGCGGGTTCAATTGCTACAGGTGGTGACCCATCAACAGCACTTAATAAGGCTCTGGTATCAGCCGCTACAAATTTGGGTATCAATGCAACCAAATCAGGACTTGATGCCAATTCTGCAATGAGTCCTTACTTGCAACCGGGCGCAGGGACTGGCGCTTTGCCTTCTACCTTAGCTGACACGAGTGGAAATCTTCCACCGATGGACAGCGGTGTGATGAATCAAATCACTGGCGCATTTTCAAATCCAACAGATTTGAGTGGCAATCCTTCTGTTAATGTTGCAGGGCCG
>CAIOAQ010000435.1 GCA_903856025.1 uncultured beta proteobacterium | reverse complement strand
TTCCATGCGCGTCACGCCTTACATGGTGGATTTGTCTCGCCCTGATGCCATTGAAAAAATCCACCAACGCGAAGACCCAGACATGTGGAAATTCCCGGACCTCAATGAATTGTGGTCCGGGCTGACGCTGAAATGATCAACAGCCACGTGTAACCGGCATTTCCACAGCTTGCGGCGCAACGGCATACTTGCGTAATTCCATTTTGGCAATGGCGTTGCGGTGCACTTCGTCTGGGCCGTCCGCAAACCGCAGGGTGCGTGCGCTGGCGTAGTAGTAGGCCAGTGGAAAGTCATCACACATGCCCGCACCGCCAAAGGCCTGCATGGCCCAGTCAATCACCTGACAGGCCATGGTGGGGGCAACCACCTTGATCATGGCAATTTCATTCTTGGCAAACTTGTTGCCGGCCATGTCCATCATCCATGCGGCTTTCAGAGTCAGCAGGCGTGCCATGTCGATCTTGCATCGTGCGTCCGCAATGCGTTCCTGCGTCACGGTTTGCGCCGCCAGGGGTTTGCCAAAAGCGATGCGTGTGCTGGTGCGCTTGCACATCAGCTCCAACGCGCGCTCGGCCAAGCCGATCAGGCGCATGCAATGGTGAATGCGCCCTGGGCCAAGGCGACCTTGGGCAATTTCAAAGCCACGTCCTTCGCCTAGCAAAATGCTGCTGGCTGGCACGCGCACATTTTTGTAGCTGATTTCCATGTGGCCATGCGGGGCATCGTCATAGCCCAACACGTTCAGCGGACGCAGCACCGTCACGCCGGGTGCATTGGAAGGCACCAGAATCATGCTTTGTTGGGTGTGACGTGAGGCGGTAGGGTCGGTCTTGCCCATCACGATGTGTACCGCGCAGCGTGGGTCGCCCGCGCCGCTGATCCACCACTTGCGGCCGTTGACGATGTAGTCGTTGCCGTCGCGCTCGATCAGCGTTTCGATGTTGGTGGCATCACTGGACGCGACATCCGGTTCGGTCATCGAGAACGCGGAGCGAATTTTTCCTTCCAGCAAGGGCTTGAGCCACTGAGCTTTGTGTTCTGGCGAGCCATACCGGGCAATGGTTTCCATGTTGCCAGTGTCCGGTGCTGAGCAGTTGAACACTTCGCTGCTCCACAGCACACGCCCCATGATTTCGGCCAGCGGCGCGTATTCCTGGTTGGTCAGGCCCCCGCCGGCATCAATGCCGCCGGCTTGTGCACTGTCCATTGGGTAAAACAGGTTCCAAAGTCCCTGTTCCTGGGCTTTTACCTTGAGTTTTTCGATGGTTTGCAGCGGTGTCCAACGCTTACCCAGGACGGTATTGGCTTCCACTTCAGCGTGATGCGCCCCTTCGGCTGGATAGATGTAGTCATCCATGAACGTGAGCAATTTGGCCTGCAGCTCTTTGGTTTTCGGGGAGTAGTCAAAGTCCATGATGGTCTCTCGGTGGTGGAAGAAAGTTATATATTTATATAATAAATAGGCTTCTAGCCCGCGTAAATAGGGCGAAAGTAGCTATTAAATATGCATCATTGCCGTTGAGCGAATTGCCAAGCTAGCTCGGCCAGTGGACGTGCCCCGGCGGCAGCGGCGCGGGCTTCTGCGCTGGCGGCGGTGCCCGCCTCCACCCGCTTGCCTATGCCTTGCAAAATGGCAGCCAGTCGAAACAGGTTGTAGGCCAGGTAAAAATTCCAGTCTTGCGCCAGTTGCTCGGCGGTTGCGATGCCGGTGCGTGTGCAGTATTGGCGGATGTAATCCGACTCCGATGGAATGCCAAGCTCGGTCAGGTTCAGCCCACCAATACCCCGGAATGCGCCGGGTGCAATGTGCCAGCCCATGCAGTGGTAGCTGAAGTCGGCCAGGGGGTGCCCCAGGGTGGAAAGCTCCCAGTCCAGCACCGCAATCACCCTGGGCTCGGTGGGGTGGAACATCAGGTTGTCGAGTCGGTAGTCGCCATGCACGATGCTGACCATGGATTCGTCGCGTGCCATGGCCGGAATGTGCGCAGGCAGCCATGCCATCAATTGGTCCATCTCGGGAATTGGCTGGGTAATGGAGGCGATGTATTGCTTGCTCCAGCGACCAATCTGACGTTCAAAATAATTGCCTGGTTTGCCGTAGGTGGCAAGTCCGCACGCGTTGAAATCCACGCGGTGCAGGGCGGCAATCACCCGGTTCGTCTCGTCGTAAATTTCGCCGCGCTGGGCGCACGTCATGTCGGGCAGGGACTGGTCCCACATGATGCGGCCGGTCATGAATTCCATGATGTAGAAGGCGCGGCCAATCACGGCTTCATCTTCGCACAAGCACAGCATTTTTGGTACCGGCACGTCCGATCCCGCCAGGCCACGCATGACGGCATATTCGCGTTCAATGGCATGGGCCGAGGGCAGCAACTTGGCGACCGGACCAGGCTTGCTGCGCATCACATAGCACTGGCTTGGCGTGATGAGCTTGTAAGTGGGGTTGGACTGTCCACCTTTGAATGACTCCACGGTCAGGGGACCTTTGAAGCCATCCAGATGCGCGTCCAGCCAGTGTTCAAGCGCCGCCACATCAAACGCCTGTGATTGGGGCACGGCACGGGTGCCAATGAATTGGTTGAAGTCGGTCATGATCTTTGAATTTGAGGTGAAAGGTTCAGCTGTCAGCTTCTGTGAGGCGCATCAAGGCCTCGCGGTCGCGCACCACCAAACCACCCGGCTCGATGCGGATGATGTCCTCGCGCTCCATGGATTTGAGCTCTTGATTGACCCGTTGGCGTGAGGCCCCCAGCAGCTGTGCCAGCTCTTCCTGGGCCAGTTGCAAGCCAATACGTACTTCGGAGCCATCGCTCAGGCTGGGTACGCCATAGCTGCGTACCAGGTGCAACAGTTGTTTGGCCAGCCGCGCACGCAAGGGCAGGGTGTTGAGGTCTTCCACCAAACCATAGAGTTGTCGAATGCGTCGTGCATGCAGGCGCAACAGCGCTTCGTAGAGTTCGGTGTGCTGGTCCAGGATTTTTTTGAAGTCGGCCCGGGCTACGCACAGGACGGTGGTGTCGCCATGTGCATAAGCGTCGTGGGTGCGCCGGTCGCCATCGAAAATGGCTACATCCCCAAACCAGATGCCGGGCTCCACGTAGGTCAATGTGATTTGCTTGCCCGAGATCGATGTGGAGCTCACGCGTACTGCACCCTTGGCGCAGGCGATCCACTCCTGCGGGGTTTCGCCGCGGGCGGTGATCAAATCGCCGTCTTTGTAACGTTTCGCAAAAGCGCATCGCAATATGTCGTGTCGAAGTGAGGGAGATAAGCTGGAGAACCAGCGTCCGGCGTTGATCGCCGCACGTTCGTCAATGGTAAGGATCGGCTCTGTCATGGTCTGTCCGGTGGGTGACTAAAAACCTGCACATTGTCACGCTCGGGACGCCCCTGCGGGGCGGCGGTTGTCACTTGGGTGTCTATGGGGCAACACTGGACGCAAAAAAAGCCCGTGACAACGGGCTTTTTATCGGAGTGAAGCAGGAACTATCGGCGCACTTGCAACGCACCAGGGTTGACGATGTTGGTCGGCCGCCCAGTGATGAAATTCACGACGTTGTCAAAGGCGGCGCCGTAATACATCTCGTAGTTGTCGTGTTCGACATAGCCAATGTGTGGCGTGCAGATGCAATTTTCAAGGCGCAACAAGGCGTGACCCTGAAGAATGGGCTCAGACTCAAATACGTCCACGGCCGCCATGCCTGGACGCCCACGGTTGAGCGCAGCCAGCAAGGCATCAGATTCGATCAGCTCGGCTCGTGAAATGTTGACCAGCAGCGCGGTAGGTTTCATTCGTGAGAGGTCTTCCAGTGTAATGACGCCTCGGGTGTCGTCATTGAGCCGCAGGTGCAAGGACAGCACGTCAGACTGCTCAAACAGCTCTTCGCGTGTTTCTGTGACTTCAAACCCGTCCAGCACAGCGCGCTCCCGGCTCGGTGCGCGTCCCCACACTAGCACACGCATGCCAAATGCTTTGCCGTAGCCAGCAACCAACTGGCCAATGTGGCCATAACCCCAAATACCAAGGGTGCGACCTTTGAGTTTGGTGCCCAAACAGAAGTTGGGCGGCATGGAAGCTGTTTTTAAACCGGACTGTTGCCAGGCGCCATGCTTAAGGTTGCCAATGTACTGGGGCAGGCGTCTGGAGGCTGCCATGATCAAGGCCCAGGCTAATTCCGCCGGAGCCACTGGAGAGCCCGTGCCCTCGGCCACGGCAATGCCGCGTTCGGTGCAGGCGTCAATGTCCACGTGCGAACCGATCCGACCGGTTTGTGCGATCAATTTGAGACGAGGCAGTTTGTCGATGAGGTTGCGTGACAGCTGGGTGCGCTCCCGGTTGAGCACAATCACGTCAGCATCTTTCAGCCGTATAAGCAACTGGCCCAAACCTTTGACGGTGTTGGTGTACACCTTTGCTTGGTATGTCTCCAGCTTGGCAGCACAGGCCAGCTTGCGCACGACATCCTGGTAATCGTCAAGAATCACAATATTCATATACCCGATTGTGCCTTGATGGCTAATCCACAATCGCCCACATCCTGCAAAAAATAAAGACCTTGGCGTGCCAAATGGAAGTGAACAGCAGTGTCATGCCCGGTGGTATTTACCGCCAAATGAACATACGGCAGGCAATGCAGGTCCGATTGGGAGGATCAACAGGCGGATCAATGCAGTTGCGTTTCAAATGCCGCCAGTCGGTCAAGCTCTGCACACACATCGGCCATGCGGCCAGAAATCACCATTCGACCGACTTGGGAGGAGGTTTGCCCTGCTTCCATGACCCGCACCATGCGAAGTGGTCGACGAACATGGACAGGATTGACGACTCTGGATGCGATTTGCGAAGCGGTGTGGCGCATGACATGGGTGCAATGCGCAGCGGAAGGTTCACCACTGCGAACAAACGGCTGAGCTGGCCCGGGCGCTGCCATCAACCAGTGCCACAGTGACTTGAATGGGTTGAAGATGTCAATGGTATGAGAACGGGAGTTCATGGCAGACCTCTTGTAACAACAGGCGGGGTTGGTGAATTGAGACGGAGCGGATTGGAATGGTTGTGCAGCGCTTATTTCGTTTCCAAATCATTTGTGTCTAGGCGCAAAGCCGCAGGCAGTGCGGTAGCACGACATGGCGTTGCAACAACGACACGGATGATTTAGAAATGGAATTACATCAACATGGTGTTGCGGATCAGGCCCACTGCCAGACCTTCGATTTCAAAGGGCTCACCAGGCTCCACAATGATGGTTTGGTAGTCCGGGTTTTCAGGGTGAAGTTCAATCGCGTTGGGTGTGCGCATAAAGCGTTTGACGGTGACCTCATCACCCAAGCGCGCAACCACAATCTGGCCATTGCGAGCGTCGTGTGTGGTTTGCACGGCCAGCAAGTCGCCGTCCATGATGCCGGCATCTCGCATGGACATTCCGCGCACTTTGAGCAGGTAGTCTGGCTTGTGCTGAAACAGGCTGTTTTCTACATAGTAGGTCTTGTCGATGTGTTCTTGCGCCAAAATAGGTGACCCCGCCGCCACCCGGCCAATCAGTGGCAGTGCCAATTGGGCCAATACCGACAGTGGTGAGGCATATTCGGCGTTGCGTGAGGCATTGATGGAGCGCATGGCATCGCTGCGCAAGCGGATACCGCGAGAGGTGCCACTGACCAGTTCAATGGCCCCTTTGCGCGCCAGCGCTTGCAAGTGTTCCTCAGCTGCGTTGGCAGATTTGAAGCCCAGTTCGGTGGCAATTTCGGCGCGTGTAGGCGGCGCACCCGTGCGGGCAATGGCACTCTGGATAAGATCGAGGATTTGCTGCTGACGATCGGTCAATTTGGGGCGGGTGATCATGCTGGCTCCTGGGTGAGTGTGATGGAACACAACTGGCATTAAAACCACTGTTTTCATGTCCAGTAACTGTATTTTTAACCAGTTTTTGAAAGTGCGCAAGTGAATTCTTTAAATACTTCAAAGAAGTTGTGGGTCCTGGGGACCGGTGGGACGATCGCCGGCAAGGCTCAGAATGCGTCGGACAACATCGGGTACACCGCTGGGCAGGTGGGTGTCGAAACCTTGCTTGGTGCGATTCCGGGATTACCTGCTTTGCTGGAAGGACACGAGCTGTTGAGTGAGCAGGTCGCCCAGATTGACAGCAAAGACATGCGTTTTGGCATTTGGCGTGCCCTGGCTCAACGGGTGGCGTACCACCTGGGGCAAAGCGACGTGACGGGGGTGGTGATCACCCATGGCACGGATACCCTGGAGGAAACGGCCTATTTTTTGCACGCCGTGTTGCCCCCCGCCTTGCTCAATGAAAAACCAGTGGTGCTGACCTGCGCCATGCGACCGGCTTCGGCGCAAAACCCTGATGGTCCGCAAAACCTGATGGACGCGGTGGCGGTGGCGCTGACTTCTGGCGCGCAGGGTGTGGTGGTGGTGTGCGCGGCCACCGTGCATACGGCGGTAGATGTGCAGAAGGCACAGACTTACCGGTTGGATGCCTTCACGTCGGGTGATGCCGGGCCTTTGGGCTATGTGGAGGAAGGGCATATGCGTTTATTAAAAAATTGGCCTCTAGTCCCTGCAGATACTGAAGTCAGTGCTATCTATGGAGTAGCAGAAACGGCCTCATGGCCACGGGTTGAAATTGTCATGAGTTACGCCGGTTGCACCGGCGGGGTGGTCGATGCGTTGCTGCAACAGCACGCCGGAGGTTCACCGCTGGCTGGCCTGGTCGTCGCAGCCACCGGCAACGGCACGATCCATCAGGAACTTGAAGCGGCGCTGCGCCGCGCGGTGCAGGCCGGGGTGAAGGTGGTGCGTTCCACCCGCTGCGCTTATGGCCAGGTGCTGGCCAGCGGGCATTCGGAATTTGAATATTTTGCGGGCTTGTCGCCGGTCAAAACGCGCATCGCCCTGATGCTGGAGCTGATGCGGTGAACTGTCCGACTTGAAGTGTTGGGGACAGAGCAAATTTGCTGCGCAAATCTTGGTCTGTTCCACAAGGCGTCAGTAGCGTGCCGTGCCAGGGGTTCTCGGGAACGGAATCACGTCGCGCACATTGGCCAGGCCGGTGATGTAGGACACGGTGCGCTCAAATCCCAGGCCAAAACCGGCGTGAGGCACGGTGCCGTAGCGGCGCAGGTCACGGTACCAGCTGTAATGCGCCGGGTCGAGGCCCACATCCACCATGCGGCGGTCCAGCACATCGAGCCGCTCTTCGCGTTGTGAACCACCGATGATTTCACCAATGCCGGGGGCCAGCACGTCCATGGCGGCCACGGTTTTTTCGTCGTCTGACAGGCGCATGTAAAACGCCTTGATTTCTTTGGGGTAGTTCATCAGCACGGTGGGGCCGTTGACGTGTTTTTCAGCAATGTAGCGTTCGTGCTCGGACTGCAAATCAATGCCCCATTTGACTGGGTAGGCAAATTTTTCTTTGCTTTGTTCCAGCACCTTGATGGCCTCGGTGTAGTCCATGCGCACAAACTCGGAGTTGACGATGTTTTCCAGCTTGGCAATCAGGCCTTTTTCGATGCGGTCATCAAAAAATGCCATGTCATCTGCGCGGTCGGTCAACACCCGTTTGATGATGGACTTGAGCATGGCTTCGGCCAGCGCGGCATCGTCGCTCAAGTCGGCAAAGGCAATTTCGGGTTCGATCATCCAGAACTCGGCCAGGTGACGGGAGGTGTTGGAGTTCTCTGCACGGAAGGTCGGCCCAAAGGTGTAGACCTTGGACAGTGCCATGCAATAGGTCTCCACATTCAATTGGCCAGAAACCGTGAGGAAGGCCTCTTTACCAAAGAAGTCCTGAGAAAAATCAACTTTGCCATCGGGCAGCCTTGGCAGGTTCATCAGGTCCAGTGTCGAGACACGAAACAGCTCGCCTGCACCCTCTGCGTCGGAGGTGGTGATGATGGGCGTGTTGACCCAGAAAAAACCTTGGTCGTCAAAAAAACGGTGAATGGCCGACGCAATCGTGTGGCGCACCCGGGTGGCCGCTGCAATGACGTTGGTGCGTGGGCGAAGATGGGCCACCTCACGCAAAAACTCCATGGAATGCGCTTTGGGCGTGATGGGATAGGTGTCGGGGTCATCCACCCAGCCCACCACTTTGATGGCGCTGGCCTGCATTTCAAACGGCTGCCCTTTGGCGGGTGAAGGCACGATGACACCGGTGGCCTCAACCGCACAACCGGCGGTCAGGCGCTGAACATCGCTGGCGTAGTTGGCGAGCAGACTGGGAGCCACCACCTGCACAGGATGAAAACACGAGCCATCGGACACGTTGACAAAAGAGATGCCCGCTTTGGAGTCGCGGCGGGTTTTCACCCAGCCCCGGATGGTGACCAGCGCGTCAGCGCCGCCCACCGATGCCTTGCCAGAAAGAACCTCTTGGCAGGTGAAAATTGACGCGGCAGAAGACATAAACAACTCTTTACTTATCCGGAATAAAACACGGGCAGCCCCAATGTGGCTGCCTTCACTCAAACTCAGCTGGCCAGTGCAGCGAAGGCGCGCGCAGTGATGTCGTCCACGCTGCCGGTACCACTGATGGCGCGGTATTTGGGGGCGGCAGCTGGCTCAGTCTTGGCCCAATTGCCGTAGTAGTCGACCAGCGGACGGGTTTGGGCGCTGTACACGTCCAGACGGTTTTTGACCGTGGCTTCCTGGTCATCAGCGCGCTGCACCAGAGGTTCGCCTGTCACGTCATCCACACCTTCAACTTTGGGCGGGTTGAACTTGACGTGGTAGGTGCGACCCGATGCCGGGTGCGAACGGCGACCACTCATGCGTTCGATGATGGCATCAAATGGCACGTCAATTTCCAGCACGTAGTCCAGCTTCACACCAGCGGCCTTCATGGCATCGGCCTGAGGAATGGTGCGCGGAAAACCGTCAAACAGGAAACCTTGCGCACAGTCCGGCTGGGTAATGCGCTCTTTGACCAGGTTGATGATCAGGTCGTCACTCACCAGCCCACCCGCATCCATAACGGCTTTGGCTTGCACGCCCAGCGGTGTACCGGCTTTGACGGCGGCGCGCAGCATGTCGCCCGTAGAAATTTGGGGAATGCCGTATTTTTGGCAAATGAAGGTGGCTTGTGTGCCCTTACCAGCGCCAGGTGCGCCCAACAAAATGAGTTTCATGTGTGTCCTCGGGTGAGTTTTGAAAAAATGGGGAAGGGCTCAGTTGAACGTGTAGATGCTTGCTGAACTCGGATTTTGGCTTGGAGAATAGCATGCACAGGCTTGCAAAATGTTGACATATCTGTGCTCAGGCATCAAAAAAACGCCGGACCCGCTCCAGGTCTTCAGGTGTGTCCACGCCTGGCCCCGGAGCGTGGGCGGTCACGTGTACCGCAATCCGGTGGCCGTGGTACATGGCACGCAGTTGTTCCAGTGACTCAGCCAGCTCGGTGGGTGCTTGCGCTAATGTTGGAAATTGCCGCAAAAATCCGACCCGGTAGCCATAAATGCCAATGTGGCGCAAGGGTGCCGGGTTCGGCAATTGGCTGGGCGTGTCTCTTGGGTAAGGGATCGGTGCACGGCTGAAATAGTGCGCCAGGCCAGCGGCATCACACACCACTTTGACGACGTTCGGGTTGTGAAAATCTGCGACTGTTTCAATAGCGTGTGCGGCAGTGCTGATAGCGGCTAGCGGGGTATTTTCCAACAAGATGGCGACCGCGCTGACCAGCGCTGGGTCCATCAGCGGCTCGTCGCCTTGCACGTTGACCACAATGGCATCGTCGCTCAAACCCAGCAAATCGCACGCCTCGGCAAGTCGGTCGCTGCCGCTGACATGGTCAGTACGTGTCAACACCGCTGCCACGTCGTGATCTTGACAGGCTTGCACGATCAGTGGGCTGTCAGCGGCCACCACCACACGGCTTGCGCCGCAGTGGGCCACGCGCTGCGCGACCCGCACCACCATGGGCAAGCCTGCAATGTCAGCCAACGGTTTGTCAGGCAAGCGTGTGGATGCGAGCCGGGCGGGGATCAGAACAGTAAAACTCACGCTGATCAACCCCGGTCATTACAGCCCGAGTTCCTCGTCGGTGAGGGGGCGCGCTTCGTTTTCAAGCAGCACCGGGATGCCGTCACGCACCGGGTAGGCAAGGCGGGCGCTGCGCGAGATGAGTTCGCTCTTTTCGCGGTCAAATTCAAGTGGCCCTTTGGTGACGGGGCAAACCAGTAGTTCAAGTAGTCGTGTGTCCATGGTGGAATGATAGCTTGGTCAGTGGGGCGTTTTGCTATGAGGCAGCATGAGGGCCGTGCGAGCATCGAGCTGCTGCAAGAACGCGTCGGGCAGGGTGCAGACCAGTGGCACGGCCAGAGCGTCGGGGTGTGTGGCCCACAGCTTGACGGCATCCTTCTCAGTGCAAATGAGATCGTAGCCCTTGTATTGATTGTTTAAGTCACTATTAAAAGCATAGTGATCAGGCAAGGGCAACATTTGTTTTGGTTGCACGCCCTGAGCCTGCAACATGGCAAAAAACCTCTCGGGTTGTGCAATGGCGGCCAGTGCCAGCAAGGGTTTGGTATCCGGTTGGCGGGCTGAAGCCGTCAAGTCAGACAGCGCCACCTGGCTGCCATCGGCCCGCAGGGCATAGGGAGCCAGCGCACGCCGCACCTGGAAACCATCAAATGCCGGGTGCTGACCGGTATGCAGCACCCAATCGAGCTTGCGTGGCCAGGGCTCGCGCAGGGGGCCAGCGGGCAGCAGCCAGCCGTTGCCGACGCCACGGTCGTCAAACACGCCAATTTCCAGATCACGGTGCAAGGCCAGGTGCTGCAGTCCGTCGTCGCTGAGGATGAGCTGGGTTTGTGGGTAGGCCCTCAGCAAGGCGCGGGCAGCGTCGATGCGACGCTCGGCCACGAACACCGGCACCTGGGTGCGGCGCTGGATCAGGCTGGGCTCGTCACCCACTTCCATGGCGCTGGCGGATGCGGTGACTTCCAGACAACCTGCCGTGCGTCTGCCATAACCACGAGAAATCACGCCGACGTTGAGACCTTCTGCTTGAAAGTGCGCCACCAGCGCCATCACCACCGGGGTTTTGCCCACGCCACCGGCCACCACATTGCCCACGACCACCAGCGGGACGTTGACGTGATCCGTCTTGAGTGCCCCGATGGCGTAGAGCCAAAGACGCAGGCGTACCAGGCTGGCATAGATCAGTGAAATCGGCCACAGGCAGCAAGCCCACGCGCCGCGCCGGGTCCACGCCTGGCGCAAGGTGTTGTGCCAGGCGGGCTGGCCTGGCGCACGCATGGTGTTCAGGAGCCGTTGCTGATGGACTGGGTGGCAAAGGTGATTTGCGTCAGACCAATGCGGCGTGCCGCCTCCATCACCGCGATCACGGCCTGGTGTTTGGCGGAGGCATCGGCATTGATGATGACCACGGACTCCTTGCCCGCCTTGGCCGCAGCCTGCATGGCGCTGGCAAGTTCAGGGACGCTGCGGCCAGTGACGGCCACTTTGTTGACACTGTAGTTGCCCTCAGAACTGACGGACACCAGCACTTCTTTGGGGTAGTCGCGCTGGGCATCCACGTCGGCCACCGGCAGTTTGATTTGCATCTCGGTGAACTTGCTGTAAGTGGTGGAGAGCATCAAAAAAATCAGAATCACCAAGAGCACGTCAATGAACGGGATCAGGTTGATTTCGGGTTCTTCCTTCTGGCGAGGGCGAAAATTCATTGAATCTCCCCATGAAAAATGGCGCGCGGCAGGGGCGCCCCAACGCGCGCGAGACCTTTCGGTAGGCAGCGCAGTACCTGCAATGACAAGCGTGGGGGCGACATTACTTGCGCAAATTGTTCAGGTGGCGTGCCAGGTGCTCGGAGGAAAGCTCCAGGGTGAGCAAATACTCGTCGACTCGGCCACGGAAGTAACGCCAGAAGATCAGCGACGGAATCGCCACAATCAGGCCAAACGCGGTGTTGTACAGCGCCACCGAAATGCCGTGTGCCAATTCCGCCGGGTTGCCGCCGGTGGTGCCCGCAGGTTGCGAGCCAAAAATCTCGATCATGCCGACCACCGTACCAAAAAGACCCATCAGCGGTGCGGCTGAGGCAATCGTGGCCAGTGCATTCAGGTAGCGTTCCAGCCGGTGGGCCACGCGCCTTCCGGTGCCCTCCATGCAGGAGCGCAATTCGTCCTCGCTGCAGCGTGGATTGGCGTTCAGGGCACGCAGGCCGCTGGCCAGTACCTCTCCCAAAGCTGAATTGCTTTCCAATTGGTTCACCACATCGGGACCTGGCACGGTTTGGCGCGTCAAGGCCAACACTTCGCCTAGTAGCGTGGGGGGGGCTATTTTGCTGGTTTTGAGACTCACAAAACGCTCAATCACCAGTGCCAGTGCCAGAATTGAACTGGCGATCAAGGGCCAGATGGGCCAGCCGGCTGCTTGTATGATGGAAAACAAATGTGGACTCCGCTGTATTGAAAATATCATCGGATTATGGCGCAGAGATGGCCTGCGTTGCCATCTTCAGAACAGTTTTGGCATGGCTGCAGCTTCCCACAAATTGTGTGGATAACTTTGTGGAAAAGTACCTGTAGAACCGATGCAGGGCCAAGATTGGCGCGGGTTGTGACGGTTTGATGACAATTTAAGCAGCAAAAAAATCAATGAAATCAACGATCTTTTACCAAGACTCACCAAACAGCGCTACTTTTTTTCTTGCTGAACGACTTTTAAGGAACTGTGGATTAAAGAGCATCCAAGCACGCATTGACGCGGGTTTCCAAGGGGTTTGGCGTGTTTGAGCAGGACAATGCCGCGCCCGTGGAGCGTGTGTGGCTGGTGGGGGCGTTGTGCCGGGCGATTGCCGATGCGCTGCAGGCTCGTTTCAACCCGGTGTCGGTGCGTGGCGAGTTGTCGGGTTTCTCCCGTGCCGCCAGCGGGCACTGCTATTTTTCCTTGAAGGACGAGGCGGGGCAGTTGCGTTGCGCCATGTTCAAACGTGCAGCGGTCGGGCTGGACTTCATGCCGCGCGACGGTGAGCTGGTGGAAGTGTCGGGCCGCCTGGGTGTGTACGAGCCGCGCGGCGACCTGCAACTCATTGTCGAGCGCATGACTCGCGCGGGACAAGGCAATTTGTTTGAACAGTTCCTGAAGCTCAAAGCCAAGCTGGAAGCACAAGGTTTGTTTGATGCCGCGCGCAAACGGGCGCTGCCCACCATGCCGCGGGCGATTGGACTGGTGACTTCGCTGGGGGCTGCGGCCCTGCATGACGTGGTGACCACCTTGCAACGGCGTGTACCCCACATTCCGGTGGTGTTGGTACCGGCCTCGGTGCAGGGGGTAAACGCACCGGCGGAGCTGATTGACGCGCTATCAAAATTATATCTGCTTGCACAAGTAAAACGAGGGCTAGAGGCTGAATCACCACATAAGATAAGGCCAAATTCAAAACCGGTCGTCGATGTGATCCTGCTGGTGCGCGGGGGTGGTGCCATGGAAGACTTGTGGGCCTTTAATGATGAAGCGCTGGCGCAGGTGATTGCGCATAGCCCGGTGCCGGTGGTGT
>CAIOAQ010000434.1 GCA_903856025.1 uncultured beta proteobacterium | reverse complement strand
TAGCGATTGGTGAGTTCTTTGAATGATTCAAAAGACTCCTTGGCAGCCTTCTGGTCACGTTCGGCGAGGTCCTGGCGAGTGACGGATGAAAACATACCCAGATCATCATTGAAATTGACAACGCCCTTTAGGTAGAGCGCGTAATCCATTGCCGGGCTGGCCGGATGCAATTTGATGAAACGGTCCAAATCCGCCACGGCCAACACGGGCTCACCGGCTTTGAAATGTGCGTATGCCTTGTCAAGCTGTGCTTGTTGCGCTAAAGGTGTACCGGCCGCTCGTCCTTCAAGTTTTTCCAACAGCGGAATGGCCTTGTCGTATGCCCCGGTACCAATCTCATCTTTGGCTTCGGCGTATATCTTGTCAGGGCTCCAGTTAGCGGTAGGATCAACCGGAGTTGACGAACAACCACTCAACAACAGACCACATGCCAAGAGACAGGTGCTGACAGCAGATAATTTGACACTTGGCATGTAGGAAAGCTTTCTTGAAAAATTCCAAATTGATTATATCGGGGCCGGTCGAATGCGACGAAGCTGATCAGGCGACTGAGATGCAAGCAGAACGCGAAGTGCGTTCGTTTGAATTTTCTGCGCAACATCATGGTATGCGACTTGATCGCGCTTTGGTTGAAATGGTTCCGGAGTTTTCAAGAAGTTATTTGCAGCAATTGATGGAAATTGGTGCGGTTTGTATCGGTGATCAGGTCGTTAAAAAGGCGTCACACAAAGTAAGGGCGTTCGAATGCGGCTGTATTGAGCTTCGACCGACGCCACAAAGTCAAGCATTTAAGGCCGAGTCAATCAAGCTTGATATGGTGTACTTGGACGAGCATTTGCTGGTCATCAACAAGCCAGCTGGTTTGGTGGTGCATCCGGCGCCTGGCAATTGGAGTGGCACGTTGATGAACGGCTTGCTCGGGTTCGATGCACATGCCTTTGACCTTCCCCGGGCGGGAATTGTGCATCGACTTGACAAGGACACCAGTGGGTTGATGGTGGTTGCACGGACACGGTCGGTGATGGATGCGTTGGTTCATGCGATTGCCGCCCGCGAAGTAAAGCGTCAATATTTGGCGTTGGCACAGGGGCGTTGGTCAAGTGAGGCGACACGTGAAATTAATCTACCTATTGGGCGTGATCCTGGAAATCGCCTACGGATGGCCGTTGTGAATTTGTCGACTCAGTCGGGAAAATTGGCGCGCACGGACGTTGATTTGGTGGCAAATGGCACCTCTGGATGCTTGGTGAAGTGCACCTTGCACACCGGACGCACCCATCAAATCAGGGTGCACATGAGCGCGATTGGCCACCCTTTGGTGGCAGACTTGGTCTATGGCGGTGCGTTGGCTGCAGGTATGGATCGCCAGGCTTTGCATGCTTTTCGATTGGCGTTTGCCCACCCCGTCACAGGCAAATCCTTGGTTTTTGAATCTGCGTTGCCATCAGATTTTACGCAAGCCTTAAGTCAATGGGGGCTCCAGTACAATACAGCCCATATTTAGATTGAACTTCAAGCAAGTTCTTTTTTGCGCTGCCACGTTCCTGCTGGCTTATGAGCGACCCCACTTTTTTCTGCATCCGATGATGTTTTTTTTGTAACGAGTGAACCATGAATACGCTGGATGCCAAGCGCGTCCTTGAGACCGCATTAATCTGTGCTCAACAGCCACTGCCGCTGCGTGACATGCGTGTCTTGTTGGGGGAAGAAATCACAACGGACACCATCAAACATTTGTTGGATGATTTGCAATGTGAATGGTCGATGCGTGGCGTGGAATTGGTTGCGCTGGCCAGCGGCTGGCGATTTCAGAGCAGACCAGAGATGCGGGAATATTTGGACCGTTTGCACCCTGAAAAGCCACCTCGTTATGCAAGAGCAACGTTAGAGACCTTGGCCATCATTGCATACCGACAGCCTGTAACCCGTGGCGACATCGAAGATATTCGTGGCGTCACTGTCAATTCCTTGACACTTAAGCAACTGGAAGATCGCGGCTGGATCGAGGCAATTGGTCATCGTGACACCATCGGTAGACCTGCGTTGTTTGCGACTACTAGGCATTTTTTGGACGATTTGGGGCTGGGCTCGTTGGATCAGTTGCCAATATTGGAGTCTTCAACTTCAGCCAGTGAAGCTTTTAATTCGCTGATTGAAGGCACTTCCCAGGGCTTTCAGGATTCCGCACAGGAGCTAGCAGGGGGTAAAACTGGCCATCAAGTGGATGCAGAGACGCCTGAATTGAATTGGTCTGGGGATGTTCCTCCAGTGGTTGACGACCAAGACACGTCATTGATTGGGAAATAAACATGACGACATCAAATGAAGAGACAACGTTGCAACCCTCAGTACCTG
>CAIOAQ010000433.1 GCA_903856025.1 uncultured beta proteobacterium | reverse complement strand
GCAGAACTCGCCGGAGAAGCTGAGGCAGAGCAAGGCGAGGGTGCCTCAGCCGATTAAGCCATCTCCAGTCTTTTAAAAAAAATAGCGCCTCTGCCCCTGTTTACAAGGGCTAGAGGCGTTTTTTATTGAATTAATTACATGGCTGAAAATTGTGCACCACCACTTTGGCGTCAATTGCAGCTGACGGCCAGGGTTGTCCATCAAATAGGTCAAGGACGATCTGGAACAGCATCTCTGGAAGATGTTGCTGTTGGTATGCGTCCTGGGGTTCAGGCCCTGAGTTTTGCGGTGCTTCGGTCTTTGGGCGTAGCGCAGTCATTGCTGAAATTGTTGGCAAAGCGTGCACCACCTGCGCAAGCGACTGCCTTGTTGTGCACCGCACTTGCGCTGTTGTGTCAGCGTGAAGGAGCAATGTACGATGCGTTTACGCTGGTAAATCAGACTGTAGAAGCAGCAAAGAATACGCCTGCAATCAAGCCACAGGCATCTTTCATCAATGCCTGCCTGCGTAAATTTCTGCGTGAACGTGACTTTTTTATGGCGCAAGTCGAGGCGGATGGTTCCGCCCTTTGGAATCACCCCACTTGGTGGGTCGCTCAATTGCAACGCGACTGGCCGGGTCAATGGCAGCGCATTTTGGCGGCCAACAACCGACAGGCACCGCTGACGTTGAGGGTCAACACGAGGCGAATAAGCAGAGACGCCTATCTTGAGAAGCTCGCCGCGGCGGGGTTGGAGGCTCGGCTTGTGTGCGAGAGTGGTTTGGAGCTGAACCAGGCAGTAGGTGTGCATGAATTGCCAGGATTCGGTGAAGGCTGGGTATCTGTCCAAGACAGTGCGGCACAACTGGCCGCACCATTGTTGCTTGCTGGACGCAAAACACAGGAATCTTTTCGTGTGCTTGATGCCTGCGCTGCACCCGGAGGAAAGACGGCACATCTTCTGGAATTGGCCGATTGCGCGGTCACAGCACTAGATATTGATTCTTTGCGCTGCGAGCGGGTGCATCAAAATCTGGCTCGCTTGGGCTTAGCCGCGAAAGTTTTGAGCGCTGATGCTAGCGATCCATCAGGTTGGTGGGATGGCGTCTTGTTCGATGCCATTTTGTTAGATGCACCCTGTTCCGCTGCAGGTATTGTGCGGCGTCACCCTGATATTCGGTGGCTTCGCCGGCCCAGTGATATTGACCAGCTTGTAGGGATTCAGGCCAAGTTATTGAGCGTTCTGTGGTCTGTACTGAAACCCGGTGGGCGATTGTTGTACAGCACATGTTCTGTGTTCAAGTCGGAGGGGGAGCAGCAAATCAATGCGTTTCTTGCCCGCAACACTCGAACCAAATTGTTGCCTTCACCCGGCCATTTGTTACCAGGCTCTTTCACAATGGATCCCGCATCCATTCACAATCTGCTTGGTGATCATGATGGTTTTTATTATGCGTTGCTTGAAAAGACTCTGGGCTGATTGGTTGTTGTTTCTATTGGTGGCACTTTTAATAGGTGCCCCCCAGGTCGTTTACGCCCAAAATGCACAGTCAGAGTCTGTAACTTTAAAGTTGGAGCGTATTGACAACGCCCTCTTTTTATCAACGCAACTTAATTTCGATTTGCCTCCGGTTGTCGAGGATGCCTTACTCAAGGGCATCGCGATCTACTTTGTCGCAGAAGTGGATGTTCTTCGAGAGCGCTGGTATTGGACCAACCTCAAAATCAACAGTTTGCAGAGGCACATTCGTTTGGCTTATCACCCGTTGACCAGGCGCTGGCGTCTGAATGTTTCGACCGGCGATTTTGTTGACCCGTCACAGGGTATCGCATTGAACCAGAATTTTGATAATTTGCATGATGCAATGGATGGGATAAGGCGCATGACTCGCTGGCATTTGGCGGAGTTTGCCGATATTGATCCAAATGCGAAATATTTTGCTGATTTTCGCTTCCGTCTCGACCTTGCACAGTTGCCGCGGCCATTGCAAATTGGCACTTTGGGGCAGTCTGACTGGCAAATTTTCCTGAATGTCAAACAGGGCATCAGCATGGAAACCATCAAGTGAGCGTTGATATTCCCAAGTCACTTTTGGTGACCAAAAGCTCACGTACCTATCGATGGACGGTGACTTTGGGGCTGACGGCCATGGTTGTGATTGGGTTGGTGTTGTTGTTTTTGCTGACGCAAGCTACCACCAATCGCGACATGTATGAACGCAACTATTCCGAACTCTTCGTGATCAACGTCGTTGTGGCGTGCATATTGCTGCTGGTGATTGTTTGGATCGCTTATCGTCTTGCCTTGCGACTGCGGCAAAAGAAATTCGGCAGCCGGCTGTTGGTTAAATTGGCTGTGGTGTTTGCCCTTGCGGGTTTTGCTCCGGGTGTGTTGATTTATGTGGTGTCATATCAGTTTGTGACCCGTTCAATTGAAAGTTGGTTTGATATCAAAGTGGAAGGTGCGCTGGAAGCTGGACTGAATTTAGGGCGGACCACCCTTGAGGCTTTGTCTGCGGATTTGGGGAGCAAGGTGCGAGCCGCAGTTGCTCAATTGGTGGATTCGCCAGATGCCAGCGTTGCATTACAACTGGAGCGTATCCGTGATGCGATGGCTGCGGATGATTTGACTTTGTGGGATGCGTCGGGGCGACTGATTGCGGCCGCAGGGCAGACCCGTTATCGGATCAATCCAGATTTACCTACGCAAGCACAGTTTCGGGCTGCCCGGTCACAACGCATGGTCACGTGGATCGATGGGTTGGATGATGGCCCTCAGGCGTCACTACCTGACGCGCGAGTTAAAACATTGGCTCTTGTAAACAGCAACGGGGTGGGTGCTGGTTTGGGGTATGCGCGGTACTTGTTAGCCGTGAAATCACTGCCCCCTGCGCTGGTGCGCAATGCGTTGGAGGTGAATCAAGCTAATCGGGAGTATCAAGAACGGGCTCTGGCGCGCGAAGGGTTGAGACGGATGTACATCGGCACATTGACTTTGAGCCTGTTCATGGCGGTGTTTGGAGGGGTGCTCTTGGCAGTGGTATTGGGTAATCAAATTGCCCGTCCTTTGTTGCTGTTGGCAGATGGTGTGCGTGAGGTTGCAGCTGGCGACTTGACTCCAAAAGCGAGCTTGCGTGGCAAAGATGAACTTGATGGACTAACACGAGCGTTCGCAGTGATGACGCAACAATTGGCCGATGCACGGCAGGCGGTTCAGATCAGTATGCAGCAGGTCAATGCTGCGCGGTTCAACCTGCAAGCCATCCTTGATAACTTGACTGCAGGAGTGGTTGTCCTTAATGATGAAGGACGAATCGTGTCATCTAATCCGGGGGCAACTCGAATTTTGCGTTTGCCTTTGGCCGCATACGAAGGCGAGCGGTTGGCAGAAATAGAGGGTCTACAGAGTTTCGGCAGTGGTGTTGAAAGACAGTTTCAGGACTATTTAACTTATTCCACTGAGCGCACTTTGGATCATTGGCAGCAGTCATTTGCATTGGGGGGCAATGAGGATGCGCCGAATGGCCGAATCGCCGATGATGTCATTACCTTGGTTGCACGGGGAGCTGAGTTGCCTGGTCGTCAATGGTTACTTGTATTTGATGATATTTCGGAAATTGTGTCGGCTCAAAGATCCCAAGCATGGGGTGAGGTGGCCCGAAGGTTGGCACATGAAATCAAAAATCCACTTACGCCGATTCAATTATCCGCAGAGCGTTTGGAGATGAAGCTTACAGGCAAGGTTGCTGCTGCCGAACAGGCGCTCTTGACAAAATCGGTCAAGACCATTGTTGATCAAGTGGATGCCATGAAGCGATTGGTCAATGAGTTTCGAGACTATGCCCGGCTTCCTGCTGCAGACCTAAAACCTGTAGACATTAATAAACTGGCGCTTGATGTACTTAATTTTTATACCGGTGAAGGTATGCAAATTTCTGTGCACTCCGAGCTTGATGTTAGCTGTCCTTGCGTTCTTGGGGATGCTCAGCAGTTGAGACAAGTACTTCATAATTTGCTTCAAAATGCACAGGATGCAACTTCTAGCGCGGGGCGAACGGGCGACAACTTCGCTGTCGTTCTTAGGACTCAATGGGTTCAAAGTGCTCACCAAGTGCGGTTGGCTGTTCTTGACAGCGGTATCGGTTTCCCTGACCATATTCTCAAACGTGTTTTCGAACCCTATGTAACGACAAAGGAAAAAGGGACTGGTTTGGGTTTGGCTGTTGTAAAGAAAATTGCAGACGAACACGGTGCACGTGTTGAAATATCCAATCGAATGGTGGGTGGGGAGTTGTGTGGAGCACAAGTCTCGCTATCATTCGCAACATGTGCTGGCTTACCGGCATATCAAAGCTGAGGCTGTACCGCGCAGCAAATTTTCAAGGGATACGCGACAACATGGCAAACATTTTGGTGGTGGATGACGAACTTGGCATTCGTGATTTGCTGTGTGAAATTCTCAATGATGAAGGTCATAACGTTGAAGTGGCCGAAAACGCAGCGCAGGCACGTGCAGCACGCTTGCGTGAGCGCCCTGATTTGGTGCTGCTTGATATTTGGATGCCAGACACTGATGGTGTTACCTTGTTGAAAGAGTGGTCTGCAACAGGCGCGTTGACCATGCCGGTCATCATGATGAGTGGTCATGCGACCATTGATACTGCAGTGGAGGCAACGCGTATCGGAGCCTTGGCTTTTCTTGAGAAGCCCATTACTTTGCAGAAGTTGCTTAAGACCGTTGAGCAAGGTTTAACGCGTGGCGAGATAAGCAAAGCGGTGGGGGGCGCTACTGTTTTTCAGAATCATGTTGATTCGCAGAAGCAGATGGACTCCGAAATCGTGTCGCGCTCTATTCCATCTGTAACCGAACCCTGCACGCCGGGATCTCAGGTGTTCGTTCTTGATAAGCCACTGCGTGAAGGGCGTGACGAATATGAAAAGGCCTATTTTGAGTTTCACTTGGCAAAAG
>CAIOAQ010000432.1 GCA_903856025.1 uncultured beta proteobacterium | reverse complement strand
CCTTGCCAGACCTCCCGGACGCGCACTGTTTTAGACCCGCTTGCAGGCCAGTTGCACATTACCTGCGAAAATAGGCGCATGTTTACAGGAATCATCACCGGCGTCGGCCGAATCAACACCGTGGAATCTTTGGGCCAAACGGCATCTCATGGCAAGCGCCTGAGCATCAGTGGCCCCCCGGATTACCTTTTGGATGTCACGCTGGGCGACAGCATTGCGCTCAATGGTGCCTGCATGACAGTCACCTCGCTGGACGTCGCCGCGCATCAATTCAAGGTGGACATTTCTGCAGAATCGCTCAGTAAAACGGCCGGTTTGGATGCACTGGGCCCCATCAATCTTGAAAAAGCCCTTCGAGCGCATGACCGCTTGGGTGGACATATTGTGTCTGGTCACGTGGACGGCGTGGGTACCGTCATCCGGTTTGAGCCGATCAGCGAAAGCTGGGAACTGCGGGTTATGGCGCCCAAGGCGCTGGCCAAATACCTGGCATTCAAGGGCTCGATCACCGTCAATGGCGTCAGCCTGACCGTCAACAGCGTGACCGATTTTGCTGACGGCTGTGAAATCAGCATCAACCTGATCCCACACACGGTGCAAAACACCGCACTGCATGTCCTGAAAACAGGTTCCCTGGTGAACCTCGAAATTGACTTGATCGCGCGCTACGTGGAGCGCATGCTCACCCCTGCCGCACAAGTCACCTCGGTCTGAAGACCCACCCATTTTTTTATTTGAAACTGCTCATGACAACTCCAACCCCCGTGGCGATTTCGCCTGTAGAAGACATCGTGGCTGACATGCGTGCAGGTCGCATGGTCATTTTGGTCGACGAAGAAGACCGTGAAAACGAAGGCGATCTGATCATGGCTGCCGACCACGTCACCGCCGAAGCCGTCAATTTCATGGCCCGTTTTGGTCGTGGCCTGATTTGCCTGACCTTGACCAAGGAGCGTTGCGAACGTTTGCAGCTGCCTCCCATGACCGTGCGCAACGGCGACAAAAAAGGCACGGCTTTCACCGTGTCCATCGAAGCCGCTGAAGGCGTCACGACGGGCATTTCAGCCGCCGACCGCGCCTGTACCGTGCAAGCCGCCGTGGCGGCAAACGCCAAGCCTGAAGACCTGGTGCAGCCTGGCCACGTGTTTCCTTTGCAAGCGGTGGAAGGTGGTGTGCTCATGCGCGCAGGCCACACCGAAGCGGGCTGCGATTTGGCCGCCATGGCAGGTTGCACGCCCGCATCCATGATCTGCGAAATCATGAAGGACGACGGCACCATGGCACGCCTGCCTGATTTGCAGCTGTTTGCCGCTGAACACGGGCTCAAGATTGGCACCATTGTGGATTTGATTCACCACCGCAGTCGTACCGAGTCCTTGGTCGAACAAATTGGCTCGCGGCCATTAAAAACCGCGTTTGGTGAATTCACCGCCCACGCCTTCAAAGACAAAACGTCACACGGCGTGCACCTGGCTCTGGTCAGAGGGCAATGGTCTGCAGACGAAGCGGTGTTGGCCCGGGTCCATGAGCCGCTGTCGGTATTGGACGCGCTGGAGGTTGGCCGTGCCATGCACTCCTGGAGCCTGGATGCCAGCTTGGCGCGCGTGGCCTCAGAGGGCAAAGGTGTGGTGGTCTTTTTGAACTGCGGTGAAAGTGGCACGCAATTGCTTGCGCAGTTTGACGGCACCGCGCGCGCCAGCCACGGGCCGGAGCGTGGTCGCATGGACCTGCGATCCTATGGCATTGGCGCTCAAATTTTGCGCGACTGTGGTGTGCACAAAATGCGACTGATGGGCAACCCGAGACGGATGCCCAGCATGGCCGGTTACGGGCTTGAAATCATGGACTACGTCACCGCCTGATCACCTCTCACTGAACCGGATACAACTTATGCTGATCGCAGACCAAGGCACACTGGATGCCACAGACCGCCGCCTAGACGGCAAAAAACTCACCATTGGCATCGTCCAGGCCCGCTTTAACACGGGCATCACCGATGCACTCGCCACCGCCTGCAAAACCGAATTGCTGCGCCTGGGTGTCGCTGAAAAGCGCATCACCCTGGTGCAGGTACCTGGCGCGCTGGAGGTGCCGATTGCGCTGCAGGCGCTGGCAGAAAAATTGAAGTTCGACGCCTTGATTGCCCTGGGTTGCATCATTCGCGGCGAAACCTACCACTTTGAACTGGTGGCCAACGAATCGGGCGCGGGTGTCAGCCGCGTGGCCTTGGACTTCCAGATACCCGTCGCCAACGCCATTCTGACCACAGAAAACATGGATCAGGCCGTCGCACGTCAAACGGACAAAGGCCGGGAT
>CAIOAQ010000431.1 GCA_903856025.1 uncultured beta proteobacterium | reverse complement strand
TGCCCATGCACCGTTTGACCAGGACGCTTACGAGCCTTTGGCCGGTGTATTGCAGTTGGCCATCTGGCGCGCAACCACCCGTCAGGCCAGGTATTCAGCCAACTCTTTGGCCGTGTCGTTTCCCGGCGCTGTCGCTGAAGTGTTGGGGCTGGACATTGACATGGTGCTGCAGCAAGACCCGGTAGACTGGTCGCAACAGGTGCAGGGTGAAGCCTTCTCGGACACCGCTCGCGATCCAAAATGATGCGCGCACTGGATATTTACGCGGGTCCAAAAGCCCTGGACCATCTTAGGCAGCGGGGCTTGCAGCCACAAGACGTCGTTACCATACCTGCAGCGGCAGGCGGCCCGAAAGGCTTGATTCTGGGGCCTTTGGATCGTTTTATTTTTGGGCACTGGTTGCCAGAGTCAAACCAGACCGTGCACCTGGTAGGCGCATCCATTGGTGCCTGGCGCATGGCCAGCGCGTGTTTGAATGATCCGCTTGAAGCGTTCGAGCGGCTGGAGCGTGACTACATTGCTCAGCATTACGAATTGCTGCCTGGTGAGACACGGCCATCTGCGCAGCGGGTGAGTGCGCTGTTTTCCGCGAATCTACAGGCGTTTTATGGCGGCAGACTGAATGAAGTGCTGGCCCATCCCCGTTACCGCTTGCATATCCTGACATCCCATGGACGAGGTCTACTCACGCGTGAACGTGGTTGGCCCACGGCCTTGGGTTATACAGGCGCTTTTGTGACCAACCTGGTCGCTCGGCGGTGGTTGGGGGCATGGTTGGAGCGGGTGGTGTTCTCAAGCTCTGCAACCCCATTGGAGCCTGCTACGCTTCCGTTTTTGCCGCAGGATTACCCCTCGCGCCAGGTGGCATTGACGTCTGAAAATTTTCAGGCGGCTCTGCAGGCCAGTTGTTCGATTCCGTTTGTGTTGCAGGCGGTGCATAACATCGCTGGGGCACCTGCTGGGGCATACTGGGACGGTGGTGTGACCGACTACCACCTGCACCTGAACTATGCAGGTGACGGGTTGGTGCTTTACCCGCATTTTCAGCGCAGTGTGGTGCCTGGTTGGCTTGACAAACATTTGCCGTGGCGACACGGTGCCAGTTCGTTTTTGGACACCATGGTGGTGCTGGCGCCTAGCCCGGATTGGATCAAAACCTTGCCTAATGGCAAATTGCCCGACCGAGGGGACTTCACCCATTACGGTGCGGATCTGACCGGGCGCATGACCGCGTGGAAAAAGGCGACAGCAGCCGCGCAACAATTGGCAGATGAATTCGCGCAGTGGGTGCAGCACCCTGACATGGCACAGGTGAGGGCACTGTAGAGCTGCACCCGTGCAGGGTATTTAAATCATTTGTGTCTAGGCGCAAAGCCGCAGGCAGTGCTTTAGCATGACAAGGCGAAGCAACAACGACACGGATGATTTAGAAATGGAATTAGAACGTTTCCCAGTCCCCATCGTTGCTGCCTGAGGCTTGAATCGAAGGCATTGGTACGGGTGCTGCCAGCGGGGCTGGATCAGAGGGTAGGGGCGCTACAGGTTTCGCAGGCGTTGCGTGTCCGCGTGCAGCAGCCCCTTTGGGGGTGCCTGTCGCACGACGTTCTTGGCCCTTGAACGGTACTGCTTTGGAGGGATGGGCACGTACTGCAGCAGTGGACACCGTCAGGCTGTGCGTGGCATCGTCTGCTCCAAGCTTGAAGACAGCGACGGTTTGCACCAGCTCTTGGGCCTGGGATTTGAGACTGCTGGCTGCGGCGGCCATTTCCTCGACCAAGGCCGCGTTTTGCTGGGTGGCTTGGTCCATTTGCGTGACGGCTTCACCCACCTGGCTGACACCCTGGCTTTGTTCGTTGCTGGCCGCACTGATTTCGCCCATGATGTCGGTCACACGGCGGATGGAGCTGACCACCTCTTGCATGGTCGTACCCGCCCGGTCGACCATGGTGGTGCCTTGCTCTACCCGGGTCACGCTGTCGTTGATCAAGTTTTTGATTTCTTTGGCTGCCTCTGCAGACCTTCCCGCGAGCAAGCGCACTTCTGAGGCTACCACCGCAAAACCACGGCCTTGTTCGCCCGCACGGGCGGCTTCTACGGCTGCGTTGAGTGCCAGGATGTTGGTCTGGAAAGCGATTCCATCAATGACACTGATGATGTCGCTGATCTTGCGGGATGCGGTGTTGATGCCTTTCATGGTCTCCACCACTTGACCCACCACTTCACCACCTTGAATGGCGACGGTGGAGGCGCTCATGGCCAGCTGATTGGCTTGACGTGCGTTGTCGGCGTTTTGTCTGACGGTGGAAGACAACTCTTCCATGCTGGCAGCGGTTTGCTCCAGGGCGCTGGCCTGGTGTTCAGTGCGGGCGGAGAGGTCGTTGTTGCCCTGGGCAATTTCTGCGCTGGCGGTGGCTACCGATTCACTGCCTTGACGAACCCGTGTGACCACTTCTTTCAGACTGGTCTGCATCCGAGCTACCGCGCTCATCAGCATCGAAATTTCATTGTTGCCAGAGGTGTCAACGGTTTGGGTCAAATCCCCTTGTGCGACGGCTTCAGAGACTTCTGCAGCGCGACGCAGTGGGGTGGTGATGGAATGCTGCAACCTGAGGCCAAACCCGATGGAGAACAGCAGTCCCAGAACGATAGAGGCGATAGAAATGGTGCGAATGGTGTGATAGCGCCGTGCATTGGTATCAAAGGCTGTTTTGGCCTGCTCCAGCTGGAATTTGGTGAGCGCATTGGCTGCGTCACGTGCAATATCAAAGTTATAGCGGATTTTTTCTGTCATTAAACGCTCAGCTTCAGCGAGGTCATTGGCGCGCAATGCCGCAATAGCAGGTTTCAGGCCCACTTCCAGGTAGAGCGCACGCTTGTCGGCAAAAGCTTTGGCCAGTAGGGCTTCGTCTTGCACTTTGGGGCTGGCCATGTAGTCGCCCCACATCTTGTCAATGACAGTGGTGCTGGCGAGCATCTCATCGGTGGATTTTTTGACCCGCCAATCCGTTTTTTCAACGACCGCGTTGGCCACAGCCAAGCGGTTGTTGATCATCATGTACTTGATCTGGTCGATTTTGTAGATCATCAACGTGGCGTCTTGATAGGACGTATCCAGTGCTTCGTCGCTTTTGCTCATGCCGTACAGGCCAATACTGCCAATCAGCAACAACAAAAACGCCATGGACCCAATCAAGATGCTCAGGCGGGTGGAGATTTTCAGATGGTTCATAGAGTCTACTTATTCCGGCAAATCGATGCCCACGATGCTACACCCAGACGTTGGCAGTTTTTTCACATTTCGGGGTATTCAAGAGGCTTGATACCGTCATATCGGGCTATGATTTGCCGATGGTCATGTCTCTCCATTCTGGGCAACCGTTACGGCAATTTGTGTTGCGCCGGGTCGCGGTGCTGGTGGTTGCAACGGCGGCGCTTTTGTTTGCATGTTTTGTGGGGTTCGGTTTCCTGCCGATGGCAGACCAAGTGGCTAAAAATCAGTTTGATCATGTCGCCGCGGGGGTGCGCGCCGAACTTGACTCGGTGTTTTTGCCCTCGGTTCGGTTGCTTGAGATGAGCAGCAGCTGGTTGAACGTGCAAGTGCCAGACCTGGAATCGCCTCAGGCTTTTAATCAATATTTCAAACCTCTGTTGCGGAGTTCAACTGAAATCACCTCTGTAGTGGCAGGAACCAGCGGCGGGCAAGGTTGGATGTTGCTGCAGCAGAGCAATGGTGCGTGGCGCAACCGCATGACGGATGTGCCCCGATGGGGTACCAAGCATCACTTGGTGTTTGACGAGGCACCTGACGGCGTTGTCAGGCAGGGTTGGAGCGATCAAACCTATGACCCGCGCCAACGACCCTGGTTTACAGGTGCGTTGACCGCAACAGGACGGGGACACGTGCATTGGACATCTCCTTACACGTTTGCCACTACCGGCGACCCCGGAGTGACCGTTTCCATGCGCTCCCAGCTGGCTGATGGACGTGATTTTGTAGTTGGACTGGACTTGATGTTGCGTGACCTTTCCATTGCAACTCAAAAAATGGCGGTCAGCCAGCATGGCATGACCTTGGTCCTGACGTCGGATGAGCGATTGCTCGCATTGCCGGTTCATCCTGAAGCCATTCCTTTGCAGGAGTGGCTCAAGCGGGTGATGCAACCAGTGTCTGCATTGGGGTTATCGCCGGTGGAAGGGGCGTTGGCGCGCTGGCGCGGGCTGAATCGGTCTCAAATGGACGTGCTGTCATTTGAGATGGGTTCCGAGCGTTGGTTGGCAAGTGTGCGGCCGTATGTGCTTGGCAATGAAAAATTCTGGGTGCTGGTGCTGGCTCCTGCGGCTGACTTTTCAAGCTCCTGGCAGTCGGTGTTTCTGGCCATGGGTGTTGCATTGCTCTGCGTGCTTGGCTTGGCGCTGTGGATGACCAAGGCTGGCACGTCGCGTTTGTCTAAACCGCTGGAAGTATTGGCTGAAAACAGCCGTCGTATCGGCCAGCTTGACTGGACACCCATGCCCGCAGTGCTCAGCCAAGTGACAGAAATTCAGCAGTTGGCTGGCAGTCAGCAGACCATGCGTGAAACCTTGTTGGAGAACCATCTGGAGCTGGACGCACGTGCCGAAGCGCTTAGACATCAGGTGCTTGCGCTTCAAGCGACAGAAGCCAGTTTGCAGCAAAAGAAAGACATGCTGCAAACCATTCTTGACAATTTTCCGGGTGGAGTTTCGGTGGCTGATGCGCAGTTGCGCATGGTGGCGTTTAATTCGCAATTCGCAAGCTTGCTTGATTTGCCAGAGGCGTTGCTGAATCGCCCGGTGGTGATGTTTGAAGACCTGATTCGCCACAATGCACTGCGTGGTGAATATGGTCCTGGAGATGTCGAATCTCTGGTGGCAGAACGCGTGCAACTGGCGCGTGCATTTGCGCCCCATCGATTTGAACGGACGTTACCCAACGGAACCGTGATAGAGGTGCGAGGCACACCATTGCCCCAGGGCGGCATGGTCACCTTGTACATCGACATCACGGCCAGCAAGCAGCATGAGCGAGCGCTGGAACAGCTGGCTCACTACGATGCCCTCACCGGTTTACCTAACAGGGTATTGCTGGCAGATCGATTGAGACATGGCATGACTCAGGAAGCGCGTCGAGGTACGCACCTGGCGGTGGCGTACCTGGATCTGGACGGGTTCAAGAAAGTCAACGACAAGTTGGGTCACGACGTAGGTGACCAGTTGCTGGTGGCCTTGACGGTGCGCATGCGCGAGGCCCTGCGTGAAGGCGACACGCTGGCGCGATTGGGTGGCGACGAATTCGTGGCCATCCTCACCGATGTGCCGGGTTTGGAAGACTGCACACCCATGCTGAGCCGCTTGTTGTTGGCGGTGAGCATGCCTATCTCGGTTGCCGGAAATGACCTGGAGGTGTCGGCCAGCATTGGCGTGAGCATGTTTCCACAGGATGTTGAAGTGGATGCAGATCAACTGCTGCGTCAGGCCGATCAAGCGATGTACCAGGCCAAGCAATCCGGCAAAAACCGTTACCGATTGTTTGATGCAGCACATGACCGCATGCTGCGCGAGCGGATGGAGGCACTCAAGCGGATCGAACAGGCCTTGGCGCTTGAAGAATTCGTGCTGTATTTCCAACCCAAGGTCAACATGCACACAGGTCAGGTGGTGGGCGTTGAGGCCTTGATCCGCTGGCAACATCCCCAAAAAGGACTGCTCGCGCCCGGGCAGTTCTTGCCGCTGATTGAGGACCATCCGCTTTCGGTTGCGGTCGGGGAATGGGTGTTTGCCACTGCGCTGGCGCAAATGGCCATGTGGAAGGCGGCAGGCTTGCCTCTGGAGGTCAGTGTCAACGTGGGCGCGCGGCAACTTCAGCACGACGATTTCGTGGATTTTTTGCGTTCTGCGTTGGCTGGCCAGCCCACCGTTTCCCCTGACGATTTTCAAATTGAAGTGCTTGAAACCAGCGCACTTCAAGACATGACTCGGGTGAGCGACGTGATGACGCAGTGCCGCAATTTGGGTGTGCATTTTGCGTTAGATGATTTTGGTACCGGGTATTCGTCGCTGACTTACCTGAAGCGGCTACCGGTTTCACAGCTGAAGATTGACCAGAGTTTTGTGCGCGACATGCTGGAAGACCCTGATGATTTGTCGATTCTGCTGGGCGTGTTGGACTTGTCCACCTCCTTCAGGCGCACCGCCATTGCAGAAGGGGTTGAGACTGTGGCGCATGGCCGCATGCTGTTGCAATTGGGTTGCCAGCTGGCGCAAGGCTACGGTATTGCGCGGCCCATGCCGGGTGCCGAGGTGGTGGACTGGATCGCGGCTTGGAAGCCTGATGCTTCATGGTCTGGTGTGCAGGTGTTGCCCCGCGCTGACCTGCCATTGCTGTTTGCACAAGTGGAGCACCGCGCCTGGGAACAAAGTCTCTACAGCTATTTGTTTGGGGGCAGCAGCACGGCACCACCCATGGACATGCACCAATGTCAGCTCGGGAAATGGATGGATGCCGAAGGTTTGAAACCCTATGCCAATCCAGCGCAGGTGGTTGGGGTAACCGCTTTGCATGACCAGGTTCATGTGTTGGCCCGTCAATTGTGCAAGCTCAGGAACGATGGCGACACCAAGACCGCCATGGCAAGGTGGCCCGAGATGCCGCAGTTGGGGCAGAGGCTGCTGGTACAGCTGCAGGGGTTGCGTCAGGTGTGTGAGGTCTGTGAGGACTAGCGCCTTTGCTGCCGTGTTTCTGGGGGTGTTGCTGGGCACTGCATGCCAGTTGACGCAAACCCAGTTGTGGTCAACCGGGTCATATTTGGCAATTTTGGCTGTAGCCCTTGTATTGGTTTGGCCTATTGCTATAAAAATAAATTTCAACTTCATTCGGGTTGCAACGCTCATGGTGAGTGTGGCCATGCTGGCTTTCGCGGTTACTGGCGTGCGATCAGGCTGGTTTACCCGCGGAGTGATCGACCAAGCGCTGGAGGGCCGCGACATCACCGTGACCGGTACGGTGGCGGCGATGCCGCAACGCAATGAGGCGGGACTGCGGTTTCGCTTTGACACAGAGTCGGCGCAACTGGACGGGCAAGCCGCTCAGCTGCCGCAACGCCTGGAGCTGGCCTGGTACAGCGGTGTGTTTGCCCGTGGAGATGGGCCAGGTGAACTGATGGGGGAGTTGCAGCGCGTGCCCGCCCCCCTTGAAGCGGGCCAGCGTTGGCAGTTCACCGTGCGGCTGAAAGCACCGCATGGCGCCATCAACCCACACGGCTTTGACTATGAGCTGTGGCAGTGGGAACAGGGCGTGCAAGCCACCGGTTATGTGCGTGCCGGGCCAAAAGATCCTGCACCGGAGAGGCTGGCCGACACCTGGCAGCATCCCGTGGAGTGGGCGCGCGGGTCACTGCGGGAGCAAATTTTTGAGCGTGTCACCGATGTGAAGTCTGCAGGTCTCATCGCCGCGTTGGTGGTGGGTGACCAAGGTGCCATAGACCGTTCGGATTGGGATGTTTTTCGCGCCACCGGTGTGGCGCATCTCATGAGCATTTCCGGCGTGCATGTGACCATGTTTGCCTGGGGCGCAGCCTTGCTGGTGGGGTGGTTGTGGCGGCGCTCAAACTGGCTTTGCCTGCGCATCAGCGCCCCAAGTGCGGCGTTGGTAGGGGGTATTTTTCTGGCGTTGGCTTATGCCCTGTTCAGCGGTTGGGGCGTACCGGCCCAGCGCACGGTGCTGATGCTGGCTACGGTGGGTGTGCTGCGGCTTCTTGGCCTGCGCTGGCCGTGGCCCTTGGTCTGGTTGCTGGCCTGCGCCGTGGTAGTGCTGGCCGACCCGTGGGCGATGATGCAAGCCGGGTTCTGGCTGAGTTTTGTCGCGGTAGGTGTGTTGTTTGCTACTTATTCAAGAGCGTTGTATATAAGTAATACGAGGGCTAGAGATAGATTTATCTCATCGTTTCATGAGCAATGGGTGATCACGTTGGCGTTGACGCCCTTGACCTTGCTGCTGTTTGGCCAGGTCTCGGTGGTCGGTTTGTTGGCCAATGCGCTCGCCATTCCCTGGGTGACGCTGTTGGTGACCCCGTTGGCCATGCTGGGTGCGTTTTTGCCTGGATTTTGGGATGCCGCCGCATGGGCCATCGCTTTCATGGGCGCATTTCTGGGATGGCTGGCAGCATGGCCTTGGGCCACGTACTCGGCGGCACAGGCACCCATGTGGGCGGGCGCCGCAGGGGTGATGGGTGGTGCACTGTTGGCGCTGCGCTTGCCCTGGCGTTGGCGGCTCATGGGTGTGCCGCTGCTGATGCCGGTGCTGCTGTGGCAAGCGCCCCAACCACCGGTGGGTCAGTTTGAGTTGTTGGCCGCCGACATTGGCCAGGGCAACGCGGTGCTGGTACGCACTGCGCATCATGCGCTGTTGTATGACTCGGGTCCGCGTTTCAGTCGAGAGAGCGACGCGGGCCACCGTGTGTTGGTGCCGCTGCTGCGTGCGCTGGATGTGCCGCTGGACAGGTTGGTGCTGAGCCACCGCGACATCGACCACACAGGTGGCGCGCAGGCGGTGCTGCTGATGCAACCCCAAGCCACGCTGCTGAGTTCCATCGAGCTTGAAAACAGTTTGCAGGCTTTGCGCCCCGCACAGCGCTGCGTGACCGGGCAGCATTGGCATTGGGATAGTGTCAGTTTTGAGGTATTGCATCCGCAAGCTGATGACTATGGCGACGTGCACAAAACCAACGCCATGAGCTGCACCCTGCGCATTTCAAATGGTACACAAACCGCGCTTTTGGCAGGTGACATCGAAAGGGCACAAGAAGCACAACTCGTGGATCGTTCCCTGGTCGGGGCGTCTTCCGTGGATACCTTTAAGACTGATCTTCACGCAGATGTACTGCTCGTACCTCACCACGGCAGCAAAACATCCAGCAGCGCAGCGTTTCTGGATGCCGTGCAACCACGGATTGCCCTGGTGCAGGCGGGCTACCGAAACCACTTCGGTCACCCGGCAGGCCCGGTATTGGTGCGTTATGCGGAACGTCACATCACTGTGATTGACTCGCCCCATTGTGGTGCGGCCACATGGGAATCCTGGCAGCCAGAGCAGGTTCGTTGTGAGAGGGAAGTGCAGCGACGGTATTGGCATCACCTTGTGCCTTGAAGTCCTTTTTGGAACTTCCTGTGAACTTCCAAACATCCGACTTCCAACTTCCTTGCCCCCACTCTATCCCCCCGCCCTTTCCCGCCCCGCCGGGCGGGAAAGGGAGCTAAC
>CAIOAQ010000430.1 GCA_903856025.1 uncultured beta proteobacterium | reverse complement strand
TGTAGCCCTCACACTTGTTATGTTTCCTGCTTCGTCTTTTGTAGCGCCTGTGCACTCGATGACGTAGCCGCCTTTCAGGCGCACTTTGTTGCCAGGGAAGAGTCGCTTGTAGCCCGTGGGCGGCCCTTCTTCAAAGTCTTCGCGCTCGATCCACACTTCTTTGCCAATGGTGAAGTGGCGTGCGGGCGGGGCCACGCCTTCGGGCGGGTGGGGCAGGGCGGGCTGGGTGCAGGGCTCCAAATGGCCTGGTGCAAAAACTTCGTCCCAGTTGGTCAGCACCAGTTTCACCGGGTTCAGCACGGCAAAGCCGCGGTGGGCTTTCTGCTCTAGGTCTTCGCGCAGGCAGCCTTCCAGGGTGGCGTAGTCGATCCAGCTGTCGCTTTTGGTCACGCCAATGCGTTCGGCAAAGGCTTGCAACGCGGCGGGTGTGTAGCCGCGGCGGCGCAGGCCGACGATGGTGGGCATGCGTGGGTCGTCCCAGCCGTTGACTTTTTTCTCGTTCACCAAAGCGGCCAATTTGCGTTTGCTAGTGATGACGTAGGTGAGGTTCAGGCGGGCAAATTCGTATTGTTTGGGCGCAGGCGCGGCCAGCAGGCCACCTTCGCACAGGCGGTCCATCAGCCAGTCGTAGAACGGGCGTTGGTCTTCAAATTCGAGCGTGCAGATGCTGTGGGTGATTTGCTCCAGCGCGTCTTCAATCGGGTGGGCAAAGGTGTACATCGGGTAGATGCACCATTTGTCGCCGGTGTTGTGGTGGGTGGCGCGGCGGATGCGGTAGATGGCCGGGTCACGCATGTTGATGTTGGGGCTGGCCATGTCGATCTTTGCTCTCAAGACCATAGCGCCATCGGCATGTTTTCCGAGGGCCATCTCCTGAAAACGCTCAAGGTTCTCGGCGGGGCTGCGGCTGCGGAACGGGCTGTCCACGCCGGGCTTGCCGAAGTCGCCACGGTTCACGCGCATTTGTTCGGGGGTTTGCTCGTCCACGTAGGCGTGGCCGGCTTCGATCAGGTAGGCGGCGGCGCGGTACATGAAGTCAAAGTAGTCGCTGGCCTGGTAGGGCAGGCTGTTGCCGGGCTGGCTCCAGTCAAAGCCGAGCCATTGCACCGCGTCGATGATGCTGTTGACGTATTCGGTGTCTTCTTTTTCGGGGTTGGTGTCGTCAAAGCGCAGGTGGCACACGCCGCCGTAGTCGCGCGCCAGGCCAAAGTTCAGGCAGATGCTTTTGGCGTGGCCAATGTGCAGGTAGCCGTTGGGTTCGGGTGGAAAGCGGGTGCGGATTTTGGCCGGGTCAGGCTGGCCTGCGGCGTGGTGGGCGGCATCGCCGGGGCTGCCAGCCCAGCGGCGGTTGGCGTAGGTGCCTTTCTCCAGGTCAGACTCGATGATCTGGCGCAGGAAGTTGCTGGGTTTGACGGTGTCGGGCGTGGGAGTGGCGGGGGTAGGGGTGCTCATGGGCCGATTTTATGATGCGCAGCCCCGCGCCCCAGCATATTGCCTGTGCTTTTCAGTCGTGGTGCCAGCCGGTGAGCTGCACCAGCCGCTCCAGCGCAAAGGCACCCAGCACCGAGTTGCCTTTGGCGTCGAGCTCAGGTGACCACACGCTGACGGTGCCAATGCCTGGCACGATGGCCACAATGCCGCCGCCCACGCCGGTTTTGACGGGCAGGCCAATGCGGTAGGCAAAGTCGCCCGCCGCATCGTAGGCGCCGCAGGTCAGCAACAGGGCGTTGACGCGGCGGGCGGCTTCGGCGTTTATAAACTGTTCGCGCGGGCGGGCTTCCTTATCAATGTCAAGCCCGTTGTTGGCCAGAAATATGGTGGCCTGGGCCAATTGGGCACAGCTCATTTCAATGGCGCATTGGCGGCAGTAGTTGTCCAGCACCAGCTCGGGCGGATTCACAAAGTTGCCATAGCTTTTCATGAAATACGCCATGGCCATGTTGCGGTGGGCGGTGTCGCGCTCGGACTTGGCAATGAGGTTGTTCCATTGCAGGTCAGGGGCATCGGTCAGGCGGCGCAGCATGCCCAGCAGGGCAATGTCCAGGTGGGCGTAGCGGCTGGTCAGGATGTCGGTGATGACCAGCGCACCGGCGTTGATGAATGGGTTGCGTGGAATGCCTTTTTCAGTTTCCAGCTGCACCATGGAGTTGAAGGCCGCGCCGCTGGGCTCACGGTCTACGCGCTGCCACAAGTTGTCGCCCACCAGTTTGAGTGCCAGCACAAAGGTGAACAGCTTGGTGATGCTTTGCAATGAAAACGGCGTGTGTGCGTCGCCCACGGTATGGGTGCTGCCATCGATCAGCACCACGGCCATGCCGAACTGGTGCGGCGGCACCTGAGCCAGGGCCGGGATGTAGCTGGCCACTTGACCGCGCCCGAACAGGGCTTGAGCTTCGGCGTGGATTTGCTGGAGGATGGTGGTCAGTAGCATGTAGGGTGCACGCTTGTCAGTGGATGGAAGGCGTTGGCATGGCGCGGATTCTAGTGGTGAGATGAGTTGTAACAGGTCGAAAAATCTGGTGCTAAACCTGATTTCCGGGGGGGAATGAGGTATGGTTGGGGTAGGGGAGTTGGTATTTAAGTAGTTTTATCCATGAATCAAGGTTTTCCAAACACGGTTGCCACATGGGAGCCCACGCAGTATGAAGATACTTGCGCCGACGATGTGTTTTTACCCTATGTGCGCGTTGTGATCAGTTGGACAGATATTGAGGCCGCTGTGCAAGCGGGTGCGATCGTGCCCTCCGAGGCGCATTTGCTGTGGTCCCACTGGGCTGCACCGGGTAGCCCAACGCGCGAGGCGGCCATCCACATGGCGCGACCGGTCGTCTCCCCAGGCAAATTTCCTGATATTCCCATTGAACCACCGGAGAAGCCTGCGCTGGAGCCTGGCCCCCGCTTCAGTTTTACCAACACGCTGTATTACTTTGGTGGCATGGTGGCGATTGGGGCCATGTCCTTGTTCATGACCTTGGGCTGGCAGTCTTTTGGGCCGTGGGGCTTGACCTTGATTTCGCTGGGCTATCTGCTGCTTTGTCTCAAGGTATCTGATCACCTGAAGGTGCGCAAATTGAACGTGCCTGCAGGTATTTTGGCCACGCTGGCCGTGGTGCTGGTGCCGCTGGTGGTGTGGGCGGTGCAAAACGGGCTGGGGTTGTGGCCGCCGGGTGGGCTGGACAGCTATTCGGCCTACCACACGCATATCAATTGGCGCTGGATGACGCTTGAATTTGCGACGCTGGCTGCAGGTGTGGTGATGCTTTGGCGCTACCGTTTACCGTTCATGGTGATGCCGATTGCGGTCACGCTTTGGTACATGAACATGGATGTCGCACACGCCATTCTGACGGATGCCGGCCGTTATGACTGGACTTTTGTGCGTGACGTGTCGCTGCTGTTTGGTATAGCCACGGTGTTCATCGCCACCTGGGTGGATGTGCGCAGCAAGCGCGCGACCGACCCAGATTGGCAGCAAGACTATGCGTTTTGGCTGTACCTGTTTGGCACGCTGATGTTTTGGGGTGGCTTGAGCCTGCGCGACTCGGACTCCGAGCTGGGCAAGGCAGGCTATTGCCTGATCAACCTGGTGTTGGTGTTTGCTGGTGCAGCCATCGGGCGACGCGTGTTCACGGTTTTCGGTGGCCTGGGTGTGGCCATTTACCTGGGGCACCTGTCGTACCGGGTGTTTGGCAACAGCCTGCTGTTTCCTTTTGCGCTGAGCTTGCTCGGGTTGGGGGTGATTTCCCTGGGCATTTGGTGGCAGCGCCACGAAGCCCAGATCAACACCAAACTGGGGGTCTGGTTGCCCGCAGGGCTGCGCCCGGCTTGACCCGGCCAGGCCTTAAATTGGAATGCCGTTGCGTTCCAGCAAATCACTCACCAGCTCAAGGCGTACCAGCGGGTTGTCCAGCGTCATGAGCCGGTTTTTGAGTTCAGAAGGCATGGGCAACAGCTCACACCAGCGGTTGGCCACCCATGCGCAATCATCAAACTGGTAAGGCGCTTGCACGGGCATCTGCTCTGGGGGTGTGCCCTGGGCCTGAAGCGTGTGGATGACGCGCTCCAGCGTGGTGGACACCGGCATCAGGTCCGGAGGGATGGCGACCGCCTGGTCGGCGTCGATCAGGGTGACGTTGGCCACCCACAGGCCATGTTTGAGCAATTCGTGTTGGCTGACCGAAAAACGCTGCAAACCGGTGCATTGGACCAGCATCAAGCCGGGCTGTGGTTGGTTCAGGCCGGTGATGTGCGCCAAGGTGCCTGTGGGGAAGAAAATCTCTTCGGCAAAGCTGCTTCCACCTTGGGTGTTGCCCGGAGCCTGACGTACTTCGCTGCCTTTGTTCAGCGTGACCACGCCAAAGGGCGCACCATTTTTGAAGCACTTGCCCACCATGTCCAGGTAGCGAACTTCAAATACCTGCAGTGGCAGGTAGCCGCCCGGAAACAGCACGGTGCCAAGAGGAAACAGTGGCAGCGAGTTGAGTTTCAGCGTTTCCGGCATATGCAGCAGCCAACCATGAAACAGGTGTGTCGTCAGGGCTTGACGAACGGTTCGCCTTGAAGTTTGAAGCCGGCTTTGATTCCCTTCTTGGCAAACCAGCCCTGGTTCATTTCAAGTACAAAGCGCACGGGTTTGTCTGAGCAGTGGGAATCTGTGGTTTGAGGCTTCATGTCAGCCAGGTTGACAACGGTGCCATCGTCGTCGACGAACGCGGCGGTGAGCGGCAGGATGGTGTTTTTCATCCAAAAACACTGCTCGCTGGGGTGGTCAAACACAAACAACATGCCTTCGCCCTGCGGCATCTCCTTGCGAAACATGAGACCGGTGGCGCGCTGATCCTGTGTGACCGCGACCTGGGTGTCGATCAGGTACATACCCGCGGTGATTTTGGTGCGTGGCAAATGGGTCTGAGGCGTACCCTGTGCATGGCCCGGGGTGCTACACAGGGCAAGGAGGGTGAGAATTCCAAGGGCTAATGTTTTCATGTCTGGATTTTGACGCATGCGCAAATGGGATGTAAAAAGAGACAAAAAAGCCCGCAGAAGCGGGCTTTTTGATCAAGCCGAAAGGCTGATTATTGTGCAGCAGATGCCTTGGCAGCAGCTTTCTTGGCTTTCTTGGCTTTCTTAGCCTTCTTTGCAGGAGCTGCTTTTTCAGCAGCAGGAGCTGCAGTAGCTGTAGCAGCAACAGGAGCTGCTGGAGCTGCAGCAGCAGCAGGAGCGGAGGCGGCAGCAAATGCACCAGCGGCAAAGAGACCAGCGATCAGGGCGGCGAGGAGCTTGTTCATGTGGAATATCCTTGAAATTAAGTTGAGAGCAAAACCTTCAGATTCAAAGAAGGTGCAGCTACAACGTGTGCTCTGTCAGATTGGTTGACAGAAAGCTGCAAATTAATCGGAATAGAATAAAAATCGCCAGGGGATGCCCTCAGCCGATCACCCCAAATTGATTGGCTCAAAATCGGATGACCGATCAATTACCAGAGACTTTAATCCATGTATCAGCACATCAAGGTTCCTTCAGAAGGCCAAAAAATCACCGTCAATGCCGACAATTCATTGAATGTTCCAGCCCAGCCCATCATCCCGTTCATTGTGGGTGACGGCACAGGTTTTGACATCACGCCGGTGATGATCAAAGTGGTTGACGCTGCAGTGGCCAAGGCCTACGGTAGCACCAAGAAAATTCATTGGATGGAAGTTTATGCCGGTGAAAAGGCCACCACGGTGTATGGCCCTGATGTCTGGTTTCCCGCTGAAACCCTGGACGCATTGCGTGAATATGTGGTTTCTATCAAAGGGCCACTGACCACTCCGATTGGTGGCGGTATCCGCTCGCTCAACGTGTTCATGCGCCAGGAACTTGACTTGTATGTTTGCCTGCGCCCAATTCAGTATTTTGAAGGCGTTCCCAGCCCAGTGAAAGAGCCAGAAAAAACCAACATGGTGATCTTCCGTGAAAACACCGAAGACATCTACTGCGGTGTTGAATTTGAGGCAGAGTCCGACAAAGCCAAAAAATTGATCAAGTTCTTGCAGGAGGAACTTGGCGTGACCAAGATCCGCTTCCCCGGCACCTCCGGCATCGGCATCAAGCCGGTGTCACGCGAAGGGACCGAACGTCTGGTGCGTCAAGCCATTCAGTACGCCATCACCAACGACAAACCCAATGTGACGCTGGTTCACAAGGGCAACATCATGAAGTTCACCGAAGGCGCGTTCCGTGACTGGGGCTATGCTTTGGCTCAGCGTGAATTTGGTGCCGAATTGATTGACGGTGGGCCATGGTGCAAATTCAAGAACCCCAAAACGGGTAAAGAAATTGTCATCAAAGACTGTATTGCAGATGCCTTCTTGCAGCAAATTTTGTTGCGCCCGGCCGAGTACAGCGTCATTGCCACCCTGAACCTGAACGGTGACTACATTTCTGATGCGCTGGCCGCGCAGGTCGGTGGTATTGGTATTGCTGCCGGTGCCAATTTGTCCGACAACGTGGCTTGCTTTGAGGCTACCCACGGCACGGCTCCAAAGTACGCCGGAAAAGATTACGTGAACCCCGGCTCAGAAATCCTGTCCGCTGAAATGATGCTGCGCCACATGGGTTGGGTAGAGGCGGCTAACGCCATCATCAAGTCGATGGAACGCTCGATTTTGAGCAAGAAAGTCACCTATGACTTTGCCCGCCTGATGGATGGTGCAACCCAAGTCAGCTGCTCAGGCTTTGGCCAGGTGATGATTGACAACATGTAATTCCATTTCTAAATCACCCGTGTCGTTGTTGCAACGCCATGTCGTTCTGCAGCACTGCCTGCGGCTTCGCGCCTAGACACAAATGATTTGGAAACGGAATAAACGGTCATTGGCCGTCAGCGGCCCATAAAAATAACCCCCA
>CAIOAQ010000429.1 GCA_903856025.1 uncultured beta proteobacterium | reverse complement strand
CCGCTGTGGTACCACCTGTGGGTCACGATGGAAGAGTCGCTGTTGGGCTTTTTCTCTGGCTCAGTGGCAGGCATCGTGGCGGGTATTGCTTTGGGGCGTAACCGGATGCTGGCCGATGTTTTCTCGATTTACATCAAGGTCATCAACTCGGTTCCGCGGGTGGTGCTGGCACCGATTTTCATCATGATTTTTGGTCTGGGACTCACTTCCAAGGTGGCCCTGTCGTTTGTTATGGTGTTTTTTGTGGTGTTTTCCAATGCGTTTCAGGGTGTGGTGGAAGCCGACCGTAATTTGCTGTCCAATGCCCAGATTCTGGGTGCCAAAGGCTGGCAATTGACCCGCTCGGTAGTCATTCCGTCTGCCATGAGCTGGATCTTTGCATCGCTGCACGTCAGCTTCGGGTTCGCCATTGTGGGTGCCATCGTAGGCGAGTTCGTGGGTGCACGTTACGGTATTGGTTTGCTGATCAATGTGGCCAAAGGCTCGTTTGACTCGGCTGGTATGTATGCCGCCATCGTCATCATCATGGTGGTGGCGCTCGCTGCCGAATACGGCATGACCCTGATTGAAAACCGGCTGGCGAAGTGGCGTCCGGCACCGCTGCAAGAGCTGCATTAAGCTCAGTGATGGATCGAAGTGCGCTATGCTGGCCCCTTCGATCCATCTCCAAACATTGCTTTGAAACGTACCGACACATCCACATCCATCCCCGCAGCCATGCTGCTCGCCGCCGGTCGGGGCGAGCGCATGCGCCCACTCACCGACACCTGCCCAAAACCACTGCTGCAAGTACGTGGCAAGCCCTTGATGCAATGGCATCTGGAAGCCTTGCTGCAAGGTGGCTGCGCCAAAGTGGTCATCAACACGGCCTGGCTTGGCGAGCAGATTGAACAGTTCTTTGGTAAGAAATTTGAGCTCAACCCCTCGTCAAACGAACGCATCGAACTATCAATTAAAGAGCAGACATCCTCTCTGCCTGTCTGCTACTCCCACGAAGGCCTGGATTTTGGTGGCGCGCTCGAAACCGCCGGCGGTATTGCCCGCGCCCTGCCGCAATTGGGCGAGGTGTTCTGGGTGCTGGCCGGTGATGTGTTCACCCCAGGATTTAAATTTTCAGAAGCAGCGGTGGCACGTTTTGCTGCCTCCGACAAATTGGCCCACCTGTGGCTGGTGCCCAATCCGGCGCACAACCCCGGTGGCGACTTTGGTCTGCAAGCCAGCAACGACGGCAGAGCAGCACTGGCCCTGAACCTGCCCAAAGACAGCGCGCTGCCACGTCACACTTACTCCACCATTGGCCTGTACCGTCGAGCCTTGTTTGCACCGCCGTGGTGTGACATCCCCGCCGGCAACCCACACGGCGTCAAAGCCCCACTGGCACCGCTGCTGCGCGCCGCCATGGACCACCAACTGGTTTCGGCAGAGCTCTACAACGGCCCTTGGACCGATGTGGGTACGCCCCAGCGCTTGGCTGAACTCAACGGCTAAACTGCCGCAACCTACGGCCCACAAGGCCAATTATTTTAGTATCACGTTCCTGTTCCAAATCATGTGTGGCTAGGCGCGAAGCCGCAGACAGTGCTGTCGCACGACAAGGCGAAGCAACAACGACACGGATGATTTAGAACGGGAATCACAAGGACTGTTTCATGAGCAACACTTCCATTTATCAGCAACGCCGCGCCCAACTCGCAAAAGCCATGGGGCCAGGTGGTGTTGCCATCATCCCGACTGCGCCAGAACAGCAGCGCAACCGCGACAGCGACTTTCCCTACCGTGCGGACAGCTATTTTTACTATTTGACCGGTTTTACCGAACCCAAAGCCTGGCTGGTGGTGACCGGCGACGGGTGCAGCACTTTGTTTTGTCAACCCAAAGATGCAGAGCGTGAAATTTGGGATGGCTATCGGCTTGGGCCAGTTTCAGCCCCCGTAGAACTTGACCTGACCGCTGCGTATTCAGTAGCAAACCTGGATGCCAAGATGCCCGCCTTGCTGGATGGACGCGATGCTGTGTGGTTTCCGTTTGCCACCCACACCGGGCTGGAAGCACAGGTAAGCGGCTGGCTTGGCGCCTTGCGCGCACGGGTTCGCTATGGCAGCTTGACACCTCAAACCCAGCGCGACCTGTGCGGACTGCTCGACGAGATGCGTCTGATCAAAGACCCGTCCGAACAAGCCACCATGCGCCGGGCTGGACAAATCAGTGCTGCTGCCCACATCCGTGCCATGAAGACCTCTGCCCAGATGCTGCGGGCCGGCAAAGAGGTGCGCGAATTTCACCTCGAAGCCGAGTTGCTGCATGAATTTCGCATGAACGGATCACAGTTTCCGGCCTATGGCTCCATCGTTGCCGCCGGTGGCAGCGCCTGCGTGCTGCATTACCGTGCCGACCGTGGTCTGGTGCGGGATGGCGAACTGGTGCTGATTGATGCTGCGTGTGAACTCGACGGTTATGCCAGCGACATCACCCGCACCTTCCCGGCCAACGGCCGGTTTACCGGACCCCAACGCACGCTTTACGAGCTGGTGTTGGCGGCCGAAGAGGCCGCCGTGGCTGCCACCAAGGCGGGCGCACGCTTTACCGACCCGCACGATGCAGCCGTGAAGGTGTTGGCACAGGGCATGCTGGATGTCGGCTTGCTGGACAAAAACAAGGTAGGGAATTTGGATGACGTGATCGAGAAGCGCGCCTATTTCAAGTTTTATATGCACCGCACCGGTCACTGGATTGGCATGGATGTGCACGATTGTGGCGACTACACCGAACCTTCAGAAATTGGCCAGATCAGCACCCGCAAGGACGCACTCACAGGCGAACTTATCCAAGACCGGCCGGCACGTATCCTGCGCCCCGGCATGGCCATGACGCTGGAACCCGGCATTTATGTGCGCCCTGGTGAAGGCGTACCAGAACAGTTCCACAACATCGGTATCCGCATTGAAGACGACGCCCTCGTGACGACCGCAGGTTGCGAGCTGATCACACGCGACGTACCAGTCACAGTGGCTGACATCGAGGCACTGATGCGCGCCTGAGGCTTACTCTGGTTGGTTTGCGCTTTGCACCATGAAGACCGCAAATTTCACGTCTTCATTCGGAATGTGGTGCAGTGCCCAGTCACCCATGAGCTGGACGAGCGCAGTTCGGTTCACGCGGCCGCGCCCGACTTCTTCACTTACCTCATTGAGCCTTGACAACAAGTTGTCGTGCATCTCGGTATGCGGGTTAAGGTCCGGGTAATGGAGCTTGCGCATCAGAGACTCTTCAAGATCAAAGTGTTCACGCGTGTGTTTGTACAGCAACACCATGGAATGTCGCAAGTCACCCACATCATGGGCCGCCATCAAGGCATTGGTGAGCTCAAAGAGGCGTTGATGCTGTTGGTCAATGATGTCATGGCCAATTATGTAAGCATCTTTCCATTCGACGTTCATCGCACTAACTCCAATCTTTATTTTCTCGTTATATTTGCCGCTAATCGGTGCAGTGACGGGCGTTTCTCATGATGTCAAAAAGCTTGCGAGTCGGGCATCATCTTTGGGAACGTGATGCAGCGACCATTCAGTCATGAGTTGAACCAACGACGTCTTATCCAGGCGACCTCGCCCCACTTCTTCACTGATCTGATTGAGATTTGCCAGCAAGCGGTTATGAGATTCAGTGTGGCTAAGCAGCTCTGGAAACTTATAGTGGCGCATCACAGCCTCTTCCAACTCGAAGTGTTCCCTGGTGTGTTTGTACAGTTGCACCATCACGTTTCGGACCGCATCGACATCATTGGCTACCATCAACGCATTGGTGAGCTTAAACAGGTTCTGATGCTGTTCGTCAATTGCCTCATGGCCAATTTTGTAGTCATCTTTCCATTCGACGTTCATGATTTCTCCAATCAATATTTTCACCCGATTCATCTCAACTCGCATCACAGGAAGAGGTTGCCCTAACGCACCATCACCCCTGACATCTGCTGCATGATTTCACGTGCAATGCCGTTCAGGGGCACGGTTTTTTCCACGCCACCACGCTTGACGGCCTCTTTGGGCATGCCATACACCACGCAGCTGGCCTCGTCCTGCGCCACCGTGCGTGCACCCGCGTTGCGCATTTCCAGCAAGCCCGCTGCGCCATCATCGCCCATGCCGGTCATGATCACCCCCAAGGCATTGGCACCAGCGCATTTGGCCACCGACCTGAACAGCACATCGACCGACGGGCGGTGCCGATTGACCAGCGGACCATCCATCACCTCAACGTAGTACTGTGCGCCGGTTCGGCGCAGCAGCATGTGCTTGCCACCCGGCGCAATCAGTGCGCGGCTATTGATGACACGATCGTTGTTTTGCGCCTCTTTCACTTCAATCTGGCACAGGCCATTGAGTCGCTCGGCAAAAGCTGCGGTGAATTTTTCTGGCATGTGCTGCACGATGACAATGCCCGGCGTGACGCGTGGCAGGGCGGTCAACACGGCCTCCAGCGCCTGGGTACCGCCAGTGGACGTGCCCAATGCCACTACCCTGTCTGTGGTCTGGATCATGGCACTGTGTTTGTCTGCGGCGGGCATGATCACGTCGGCCGTGTTTTTGACAGATACATGCACCGCTCTCATGTTGGCTTTTGAGGCGGCCTTGACGGCGCTGATGATGTCTTCGGAATCGTCCTCAAGAAACTGTTTCAAACCAATTTTTGGCTTCGTGATGATCGCCACCGCACCGGCGGCCAGGGCCTCCATGGAGGTTTGTGTACCCGCTTCGGCCAGGGTCGAGCAAATCACCACGGGGGTGGGGTGCTCAGCCATGATTTTTTTCAGAAAGGTGATGCCGTCCATGCGTGGCATCTCAATGTCCAGCACGATCACATCCGGCCAGCGCACGTTCATTTTTGCAACTGCCAAAATCGGATCCGCAGCAGCGGCAATCACTTCAATGTCCGGGTCGGCGTTGAGCAAACCTGTGACCACCTGGCGCACCACGGCAGAGTCGTCCACCACCATGACTTTGATACGACTCATGATCCACTTTCCAACTTGGGTAGAGCGTCGAGTTCTTGTTGGGTGGGTTTAACCTGACGAGCCCAGACATCACCTCGGCTTAAATCAAAAATGATCTGGCGATGACCAATGCCAAACAAGCTCTCGGTGATCACCTGAATATTGTGTTGACGCAACATTTCACGCGCCGCAAGCCCGTTGCGGTGCCCCACCTTGATGCCGCTGGCGTTGCCCATGCCTGGAAACATGTTGCCTCCGCCAAAAATCTTGGCCTGGCATTCCTGTGGCTCCACTCCACGCGCGCGTAAATCGGACATCATCAATTGCAACGCCTCATCGCCATAACGACCGTCCAACTCATCGTGTTTCACTTTCTTCCCACGGGTGGGTAGCAAAAAATGCGACATACCACCCAAGCCGGTTTCCGGGTGCCAAAGGGTGATGGACACGCAAGACCCAAGAATCGTGCGAATCTGGTAACCAGAGTCCGCCACAAAAAGCTCCCCCGGTTGCAAAAAGATGTCCAGCAAATTGTCAATTTGAGCCATATCACACCGGCTTCTGGTAAATCGACGGTGCCACCATCTGCACAGCCGAAGAGATATCGTTGAGACTTTCGGAATGCCCGATGCAAAAGTAGCCACCCGGCTTGATGGTAGAAATCACCCTTGCCACCACCTCGCGCTTGGTGTCGTTGTTGAAATAAATCATCACATTGCGCAGAAACACCATGTCAAACTGCCCCAGTTCGGGTAGCGCAGTGTTGAGATTGACCTGGCGAAACGACACTTTGCTGCGTAACGCGCGATCAACCAGCAAGTGGCCGTCGTATTCCCCTTGGCCCTTGCGACAAAAACGGCGCAAATACTCTGGCGGAATGTGTCGACCGCGCTCCATGGAGTACAGCGCGCGGCGCGCGCCATCGATCACCTTGGTGCTGATGTCCGTGCCCAGAATTTCCCAAGGCGTAGTCTGCATGCAGTCCGCCAGCACCATGGCCATGCTGTAGGCCTCTTCACCGGTCGAGCTGGCCGCACTCCAGATGCGGTACGGTTGCTGGCGACTGCGTGCAGCCAATACCTGCGTGCGCATGAATTCAAAATGCTTGATTTCGCGAAAGAAGTAGGTCTCATTGGTGGTCAACAAATCCACCGCCATTTGCACTTCGCCTGGGTGCTGTCCGCTGGAGAGCAGCTTGAAATACTCGCCGAAGGTTTCCAAACCGTGTGCGGCCAAGCGCTTGCTCAGGCGGCCGGTCACCAGCGCCTTTTTAGCCACGGCCATGGTGATGCCCGCGTTGTCAAAAATGAAACGCTGAAACTGGGCAAATTCTGCGTCAGTAATCGGTTTCACAGTTTGAAGAAACTCATGGTTTGTTGCAGTTGCTCGGCTTGGTTGCTCATCTCTTCACTTGTCGCCGCCAGTTCTTCGGAACTGCTGGCGTTTTGCTGGGTGGTCTGGTTCAACTGGCTCATGACACTGTTGATCTGGCCCACACCGCTGGATTGCTCGGTGGATGCGGCGGCAATTTCCTGCACCAGATCGCTGGTCTTGCGGATGCTGGGCACGATCTCTGCCAGTAAGCAGCCAGCTTTCTCGGCAAGCTCGACGCTGTTGCCCGCCACTTCGCCAATTTCTTGAGCTGCAATCTGGCTACGCTCGGCTAGCTTGCGCACCTCTGCAGCCACCACTGCAAAGCCCTTACCGTGCTCGCCGGCACGAGCAGCTTCAATGGCAGCATTGAGTGCGAGCAAATTGGTTTGTGCGGCGATGTCGTCAATGATGCCAATCTTCTTGGCAATATGTTTCATCGCATCCACTGTTGAAGTCACTGCCTCACCGCCTTCTGTGGCATCGCTGGCAGCCTTGGTGGCCATGCCTTCAGTGATCTTGGCGTTTTCGGTATTCTGCGCAATGCTACTGGTCATTTGCTCAATCGATGCGCTGGCTTCTTCCACACCAGCAGCTTGTTCGCTGGCAGCTTGGCTCAAGGACTGGGCTGTGGCGCTCACCTGTTCAGAGGCACTGACCAGGGCTTGTGCGCCACTATTGACATCGGTGACCACTTGCGACAACTTGGCCGCCATGGTCTTCATTGCAAACAACATGCTGGAGTCGTCTTTGCTCTTGGTTGTAATATTCAAAGTCAAGTTTCCTGCAGCAATTTCTTTTGCGATTTCTGCGGCGTAACGTGGTTCACCACCGAGTTGTTTCATCAAAGAAACGATGATGACGGTGGCCAGCAGGAGGGTCAGCACAACAGCCGCCGCGCTCACGGTCAACGTGAGGCTCCTGGAGCTTTCATAGGTATCAGTTGAACCTTTTTCGGCGTTGCTCATGTCCTCATCTTCATGTTCACTAAACTTGGAAATCTCTTGAGTCAACGAATAGTTTGACAATTTGAATTCTTTGAACAGTTAGACAAACGCCATCTAGTGATCT
>CAIOAQ010000428.1 GCA_903856025.1 uncultured beta proteobacterium | reverse complement strand
GTCATACCGCCCACCCGCACATACGGTCCCCTGCGAACCCAAGCGATCCGTGGTGAACTCAAAGACCGTCAAGTTGTAATAGTCCATGCCGCGCACCAGACGAGGGTTCACGGTATAGGTCACTTGATTGGCCTCAAGAATATCTGTAAGCTGCTTGAAATGTGCCAACGATGCGTCACCGAGGAAATCCATCAATTTGGGTGCAGCATCCACAATTGGTTGCATATGTGGATTTTTAGTGTCAAGAATTCGCAAGGGGTTGCTGTACAAACGCCTTTTGGCATCCTCATCGAGTTGATCCTGATGACACTCAAAATATGCAATCAACGCCTTGCGATGTTCCAGACGCTCGGCAGGTTGTCCCAAACTGTTGAGTTCAAGCCGCACATCATCAAGGCCAATTTCTTTCCATAAAGCATTGGCCATTAAGATCAATTCCGCATCCACTTCGGCGCCGGGGTAGCCCAAAGCCTCGGCACCAATTTGATCAAACTGGCGGTACCGACCTTTCTGAGGGCGTTCGTGTCTGAACATTGGCCCCATGTAATACAGACGCTTGCCACCGTCATAGAGCATGTTGTGTTCTAGCGCCGCGCGCACAACGCCTGCAGTAGATTCTGGACGCAATGTCAGAGAATCCCCGTTCAGACGATCCTCGAAAAAGTACATTTCCTTTTCGACAATGTCGGTTACTTCACCCAACCCACGGATAAATAAGGGCGTTCGCTCCACGATCGGTGTACGAATATTGCGGTAGGCAAAACGTGCCATCAAGGATCGCACTTTTGCTTCAAACCATTCTACGGTTGCCGAATCTGGCGGCAACACATCATTCATGCCTTTCACGGCAGTCAATTTACTAACTTTGATTGGGATCACTTTTTCTGTCATGGAAATTCAACTCAAGCACTGGCATCCGAGATGGAGCCGAAACGCCTTTTTACATAATTTTCAACAATTACCTGAAACTCCTGAGCGATTGAATCACCGCGCAGCGTCAACTTTTTTTCACCATCGATATACACCGGAGCTGCTGGTGCTTCACCGGTACCGGGCAAACTGATGCCAATATCGGCCTGCTTGCTCTCACCAGGACCATTGACAATGCACCCCATAACCGCAACTTTCATTTTTTCGACACCTGGAAACTGTTCACGCCATGCGGGCATTTGTGTGCGTAAAAAAGTCTCAATTTGCAGCGTCAACTCCTGAAAGGTTGTGCTGGTGGTGCGACCACAACCAGGGCAGGCCGTAACGCTCGGCACGAAAGACCGTAATTCAAGAGCTTGCAAAATCTCAGAAGCAATTACTACTTCTTGTGTTCGCGATTCACCGGGTTGCGGGGTCAATGAGACGCGGATGGTATCGCCAATACCTTCCTGTAAAAGAATCGAAAGCGCCGTAGCCGAGGCGACCGCTCCTTTGGTTCCCATGCCTGCTTCAGTGAGCCCCAAGTGAAGCGGAAAATCACATCGCTTTGATAACTCGCGGTACACCGAAATCAAATCTTGTACGCCACTGACTTTACACGACAGAATGATTTGATTTGGAGCCAAACCTAACAAAACAGCCTGCTGTGCAGAATCAATGGCAGACGAGATCAACGCCTCGTACATGACTGACTTGGCCCCCCAAGGCTGTGACCGCTTACTGTTCTCATCCATCAGACGAGCCAGCAGCTCCTGGTCCAAACTGCCCCAGTTAACACCAATGCGCACAGCCTTATCCCAACGTATGGCCGATTCAATCATGATCGCAAATTGTCGATCGTGCTTATCCCCTTTACCGACATTACCGGGATTAATGCGGTACTTGGACAAAGCCTGAGCACAACCTGGATAATCTGACAATAAACGATGGCCGTTGTAGTGAAAATCACCAATCAATGGCACGTCAATGCCCATACGATCCAGTTGTTCACGAATTGGCTCAACCGCCTGTGCAGCTTCAGGCGTGTTCACGGTAAGTCGAACCATTTCCGACCCCGCCAGGGCTAATTCTTTAACCTGAATTGCAGTGCCTATCACGTCTGCCGTGTCTGTGTTGGTCATTGATTGCACCCGCACTGGCGCGCCACCACCGACGGTCACCACACGCTGACCCCAAACTACTTGAGCTTGAAGGGACCTGCTATTCAATGCACGCGCTGTCATCACTGGCAAAGTCGGATTCATCATTTCACCTCAAAACGAGCTACGTTTTCCTTGGTAAACGAAGAGGTGTCGAGGGGCTTGCCCCTTATAAGCACTGACACCAAGTCGGCACGCCCCAAGACTACAGACATCGGCAATGCAGCCGAAACGGGCACCCTTTCACCTTTGTTCAGGATTCTGCGCATCAGCAGCATCCCTTTGGCATCCTTCACCTCTACCCAGGAGTCACCGAGTGCTTTCAATACGAGTGTTTCGCTGCCCACACTAGCATCTGATGCAACATTTGCAACTATCCCGACCGCTTTAGCAGAATCAACAGGTTGCTCAAATACTTGGGTAGATACAGATGACACTTGTGAGTCAACCGCTCCTATCGCAATGGATTTGATAACGGGCGCTGTTGGCGTACCATCATTCTTGACAGTTGACGAATTTTTTCCACTCCATTCATCTGGAAAAAAAACGACAGCAATAATGGCAAGAATTACAAAAAAAACGGTCACGCTCAGTGGCGTACGCAAATGCTGCAACCACGATTGGCCCACGCTCGTCGATCCATCCCTGTATGCGGTATTTAAACCCGCGTCGTCAATCTTGATCTGTGGAAGAAACGATGGTGGCAACGCAGACAGAACAGGGCCGACGTCCACTCTCAACACTCTGCAAACGCTGGCCGCCAACGCTCTGACAAAAACCATGTCTGGTAAAAGATCGTAACGATCGGCTTCAAGTGCTTCGAGCTTGCGGACCGGTACTTTCAGGGAAACTGACAGCATAGCAATATGCAATCCTTGAGCCTCGCGCGCCGCACGAAGAATCCCTCCGGCGCCCAAAGGGCTGACAAGCGACTCAGGTATGTCGCTGCAAGACTCCGTCGTCGTACGCTGCTCACTCATTAAAATCCCCACGGCGATATGCAGCCAGTTCCTTGGACTGCGTAAATCTTTTTTCCAATTGCGAGGCAAGTTGTCCCGCAGCATCTGGATTGCCAAGTTGCCGTTCAACCTTTATGCCCAGCCAAAGGGTTTCCGCGTTCGCCAGCTCGCTGTTGTTAATACGCCGAATGTAAAACCGCGACCGAACAAAGTCTTTGTCCTGATACAGTAAATTTGCAAGGTTATAGCCTGTGACGGGGTTGCCTGCATCGTACTCATACGATTTGAGAAGACTGGCCTCAGCGTCTTTGCGCTGACCTGCACGAACCTGGCATAACCCTTGCGTCATCAACGTCTTTGCGCGCTCCCCATATTGGGGGTTGTTCAATGCCTTGGAAAAATACACCAAGGACTGACTGAACAGTCCTTGTTGACATTTCATCCATCCTAGATTGTGAAAAACGTTGGCATCGTTGGGCTTGACCGACAAAGCCTTGTTAAAGCTTTCTTCGGCAAAAGCAAAATCATTGAGACGCATATAGACCAAACCGCGCAAGCTGTAAGCATCGGAAAACGTTGGATCAGCACCAATGGCGAGCTTGATCTCATCAAGTGCAATATTTGTCTTGCCTTGTTCAAAATATCCGGCAGCCAATTCGACACGGATGCGCGCTCGCTTTCGATCGCTTGATTCATCGGAATCAGTCACTATTTCTGCTCGGGTGGACTTTGCACCATCGAAGCCAGGCTGTATCGCACAACTCGAGAGAAGAAAGAAACAACCAAACACACAAAATAAAAGCCAGTGAACACCGATCACCCGAAAAATTTCCCCATTGATGCTTTTCATGGATCAACTCCTGCGATGGTCGTTGTTGAGGCTGAAACCAACTGAATTGGAATTCCTCTTTGCCGCGCAATGCGAACATTAACTCGAGTGCGATCTTTCACATCGCCAGCCAGCTGACCGCAAGCCGCATCAATGTCTTCACCACGCGTTTTTCGAATCGTGGTCGTGATCCCGGCTTCGCTCAATATTTTTGCAAAAGCTTGCACACGTGCAGGCTTCGAACACAACAACCCGGAACCAGAAAATGGATTGAACGGTATCAGATTGAATTTACACCACGCGCCAGCATGCGCTCTAACCCGCTCAACCAACTGGTTGGCGCATGCATCTGTGTCATTCACGCCATCGAGCATGCAATACTCAAACGTGATGAAGTCTCTGGGTGCAAAAGCCAGATAACGATGGCACGCAGACACCAGCTGTGCCAACGGATATTTCAGGTTCAATGGCACAAGCGTGTCGCGCAGCGCATCGTTTGGTGCATGCAAAGAGACAGCCAGCGCCACGGGACAATCATGGGCTAAGCGATCAATCATGGGAACAATACCCGATGTAGAAACCGTCACCCGCCGTCTGGACAAACCATAGCCGTGATCGTCCAACATCACTTTCAAAGCAGGAATCAGTGAGTTGTAGTTTTGCAGAGGCTCGCCCATGCCCATCATCACCACATTGGAAATCACACGGTCATCACGTTGCAAATGTTTTCGCAAAAAGTGCTCTGCAAACCAAAGCTGACCAATGATTTCACCGGTTGTGAGGTTGCGGCTAAACCCCTGATGCCCTGTTGAACAAAACCGACATCCTACCGCGCAGCCCGCCTGCGACGAAACGCACAACGTACCACGATCATCCTCCGGAATGAAAACTGTCTCAACAGCATTGCCATCACCGACATCAAAAAGCCATTTAATAGTCCCATCGGTAGACACATGCTGCGAAACCACCGGCATGGTTCTGATACAAGCGACGTTTTGAAGCTTTTCGCGCAAGGATTTCGCCAGATCGGTCATGTCATTGAACTGACCGGCACCTTTCTGGTGAATCCAACGAAACAATTGAACAGCTCGAAAACGCTTTTCACCCAAACGTTCACATAAAACGGCCAAACCGTCGAGATCGAAATCAAGCAGATTAACCGTCATAACTAAATTTAGCGTGAGTAGACGTTCATGCCGGGAAAGAAAAACGCAATTTCCACAGCTGCAGTCTCAGGCGCATCGGACCCATGTACAGCGTTGGCATCAATGCTGTCTGCGAAGTCGGCCCGAATCGTACCCGGGGCGGCTTTCTTTGGGTCGGTTGCCCCCATCAGATCGCGGTTCTTTGTAATAGCATCCGTGCCTTGCAGTACTTGGATCATCACGGGGCCGGAGATCATAAACTCCACCAAGTCCTTGAAAAATGGACGCGCTTTGTGCACTGCATAAAACGCTTCAGCTTCGCCACGGGAAAGGTGAGCCATTTTAGAAGCGGCAATTTTCAGGCCTGCAGCTTCAAATCTTGCGTAAATTTGTCCGATGACGTTCTTGGCCACAGCATCAGGTTTAATAATTGAAAGAGTGCGTTCGATAGACATGTATATTTTCCTTAACAATGAATAAATTTAATCAACCCGTTGGTCAAAGCCCTCAATCTTAACCGCAACATGCCACGTATCTGAGCAGGAACCCGTCTGGAATAACTTGTCTACGGTGCTTAGAAGTTCAATTGCCTCTACGCGGTCCACCCATTGGGCGACCTCCACGCGAACCGGATCCTCCTCCCCTTTTTTTACCTGCTTCCTCGCGCTGTCGCGAAAAACTGTCGGCACCTATGTAGCCAAAAGTAGTTCTCATAGGATCAGGAATGCCCCCTGAATTTTCTTGACGCGTTCCTGGTCCGCGAGCAGCTGGTTTGCGTGTGCGTACTGGTGCACTTGGATCACGAGGTTGGCGCCTACCATTTTGATCAAAAACAATTTCTGCTGACGCAGGTTGATCCACAGGCACGGACCGTCCACGCGATGCACGGGTCAACAAATCGATGTCACCTGCATCAAGCTCTACCCAAGCGCCACGCTTCAATCCACGAGGCAGCAACATCGCACCGTAGCGGATGCGAATTAAACGGCTCACTGCGTGCCCCACCGCTTCAAGCATGCGCCTGACTTCGCGGTTGCGACCTTCAGAAATGGTGACTCGATACCAGCAGTTGGCGCCGTCTCCACCACCCTCTTCAATTGCACCAAATTGGGCCATGCCATCACCCAATTGCACACCATCCAAAAGACGCTGTTTCTCCTCAGGACTCAAACCGCCCAACACTCGAACGGCGTATTCTCGTTCGAGGCCAAATCGGGGGTGCATAAGATTGTTGGCCAGTTCACCCGAACTGGTAAATAACAAAAGGCCCTCAGTATTCAGATCAAGCCGCCCAACAGATTGCCACTTGCCTTGGAAAAGTTTGGGCAATTTTCGAAAAACCGTTGGACGATTCTGTGGATCGTCGTGTGTCACAACCTCACCTGCTGGCTTGTGGTACGCAATCACCCTGGGAGGGGGCGGTGCCACCCGCAGGCGAATGGGTTTGCCGTTGACCTTCACATGGTCACCAAATTGCACGCGCTGGCCAATGTGCGCAGGTTCATTGTTGACTGTGATGCGCCCCTCCACGATCAGCTGCTCCATTTCCAGCCTCGAACCCATGCCAGCTTGCGCCAGCACCTTGTGCAACTTGGGAGATTCAGGTTGTGGCAGCAACACACGCTTCAAGGGTG